>JAFDWA010000234.1 GCA_018268735.1 Actinomycetota bacterium
CAGGGCGTCTCGATCGACTCCGTGATCGGCCGTCTGGCGAGCCGGTTCATGCGACGGGACCCCGACTCGGTGCCGTCGGGACCGCCGTTGCTCGTCGACCGGCCGCTGGCGCTGCCGCCGGGTGAAGGCAGCCAGATCGTGGACGTCGAGGTGGCGAAGGGCTCCGGCAGCGACGCCGAGCGGACGTCGACGCCCCGTGACGGCGACGGAGCCGACGAGTGAGCCGACCCCCGCTGGCATCCGATCCCACGGCCGCCGTCTCGATGCAGGGCCACTACGCCGGGGCGGCGACGCGCTTGGTCGCGTTCGTGGTCGACCAGTCGGTCGCGACGGGGCTCTTCGCTGCCGGGGTGGCGCTGTCCACCCAGGCGATCGCGCTCGTCACCTCCGATGCGGTCAAGTGGAACCCGAACAACATCGTGACAGCGGTGCTCCTCGGTGCGTGGTTGTTCGTGTACTACGCCTATCCCTGGTCGATGAGCGGCAAGACGCCCGGGATGGCGCTCCTCGGCATCCGCGTCGTGCGCGCCGACGGGTCTGCTGCCTCGCCGCGCAACGCCGCCCTCCGGACCCTTGCACTGCCGCTGTCGTTCCTGACCCTCGGGATCGGCTTCCTGCCGATCATCTTCGGGCGCCACCGCCGGGCGCTGCACGATCGCATCGCAGGGACTGCCGTCGTGTACTCGTGGGACGCCCGCGGCGCCCGATGGCGGTTCCTCGCCCGACAGCAGGAGTCCGAGACGCCCCCATCCCTCCTCGCCGGCGGGGTGGCCGACCCCGTGGACGGCTGAGGACGATCGGGCGTCGCCCGGCGCGGCCCATCGAGCCCGGTCCGCTTCGGGGAGATCTGCCCACGGCGTGGCCGGGTGGCTCCACAGGATGGGTCGGATCGACTGCAGACATCCTCGGCCGGCTTCGTCACACTGCCGCCATGGGTTCCTTCGAGGTCGTGGACAGCTTCCGTCAGGACATCGCCGAGATCGGCTACAGCATCGCTGCTGTGACCGGTGACCGGACCGGTTGCGACTGGGCCTACAGCGTCGGGTTGCACCACACCCATCGCCACCCCGAGCTGATCATGGTGGGCCTCGACGCCCCCCTCGCCGGAGCGATCATCCAGGCGTTGGCCGACAAGGTGGGGACCGGGACGGACCTGCGCGAGCACGGCGACGTGATGGTCGGGCCGATGTCGTTGCGGTTCCGCCAGGTCGACGACCTGTTCTGCAGCCGCGGTGACTGGTTCAACCTCGGCCGGGAGGTCGTGTCCACGTGGGGGGAGCGCTGGCCGCCCACGCTGCAGGTCGTCTGGGCCGACGACTCGGGTCGATTTCCCGAGGAGCAGGGCGACCCGGCCTGGCTCCTGCGCCAGCCGCTCCTCGTGGGGTGAGCTGTCGCGTCGCGGGGTGAGCTGTCGCGGTCCCAGGACGGCTGCGTCGGCCCGACCCCGATCGGACTGGTACCATCGCAGGTTCGTCAGCTCCGGGCTCCGGCAACGGCGCCCGCCCGAGCCCGGCACCCGCAGCACCCCTCGACCAGCCCCCTGACCAGCGTGAGGATCTCATCAGTGGCATTCGACGTCGGCGACCGCGTTGTCTATCCGCACCACGGCGCGGCCGTGATCAAGAAGCGCGAGAAGCGCAAGGTCAACGGCACCACGACCGAGTACCTCGTGCTCGAGATGGCACACGGCGAGCTCACGCTGTCGGTGCCGGTGGACAAGGCCGACGACGTCGGGATGCGTCCGCCGATCGGCAAGGAGGAGGTCGAGGACCTCTTCGAGCTGCTCGGCAAGAAGGACGTGCGCGAGCCGGCGAACTGGAGCCGTCGCTTCAAGAACCACCAGGAGAAGCTCAAGTCGGGCGACGTCTACCAGGTGGCCGAGGTGGTTCGGAACCTGGCGCTGCGCGACCAGGCCAAGGGGCTCTCCGCCGGTGAGAAGTCGATGTACATGAAGGCCCGCAGCGTCCTGGTGTCCGAGCTCAGCTTCGCGCTCGACGTGAGCGAGGACGAGGCCCTGGCGCAGGTCGAGGCGCAGCTGTCCTGAACGAGGACCGCGCCGCCCCGTCCGCCCGACGCCCGGCATCCCCCGGCGACTCCGCCACCGGCGGGCCGGAGCACCGTGGTGGAGGTGGTGCTCGCCCGTCGCCGTCGGGCGTGCTGCGGGTCCTCCAGGTGCTCGCCACCAACGACAGCGACGACGACGCCCTCGCAGCGATGGAGTTGCACCGCGGGCTGTCCCGCTCGGGCATCGAGGCCCGTACGCTGGCCCTCGGACCTGGGCGGACGCGCGGGCCGGCGTCGGACGTCCCGGTGATGAGCCCGTCGGCCCGTTCGCTCGCGGCGTGCACGCAGCTGCGGCGAGAGCAACGTTGGGCCGACGTGGTCCTGCTGCGCGGCGCCGCGCCCGCGGCAGCTGCCGGCACGCTGCCACGCAGAGCAGGTCCACCGGTCGTGGTGCACCTCGCGGACGAGGTCGGCGAATGGCGGCGTGCGCCGGTGCCTCAGCGCGTCCGTCGCCTGCTGCGCAGCCGCGTCGAGGTCGTGGTCGCCTCCGAGTCGGACCGCTCGATCGCTCCGCTGCTGGGCGTCGCCGACGATGCGGTGACGGTCATCCCCACCGGCATCGAAGTGGCACCCTCGGGTGCCCCGGGTGACCGGGACGCTCGGCGGACCGCGGCGAGGAGCCTGCTGGGAATCCCGCTGCAGGCGCGGGTGGTCCTCGTGCGCGGGGAGGGACCTGCCGCACGCTCGCTGGCCGACGACGTGCACCGACGGGGTGCGGTGGTGCTGTCGGACGCAGCGAGCCGAGCGCGCGTCGCGAGCTCGGGTGGCGAGGGTCGGTGGGTCCGCTTCGAGGAGGACGGCGGTGTCGTCGTCGCACCCGAGGGCGTCGAGGACGCCGAGGCGCTCGAGGTGCTGCTCGCTGCTGCCGACGTGGTGGCCGTCGCCGATGCCGCGGCGTCCGGACCGTCGTTGCGGCTCCTGCAGGGCGCTGCCGCGCAGCTCGCGCCCCTCGAGCAGGACCCCGGCGCTGCCGCGGCCCTGCTCGACGACGGCATCGTCTTTCCCACCGTCGACGCTGCGCTCGCCGCCTCCACCGACGAGGTGCGACGCAGGGGTGCTGCGGCACGGCGCCAGGTCGAGGTGCAGTTCTCCCTCGACGGCGTCGTCGCCCGGTGGGCCGGGTTGCTCGGATCGGTGCATCGCCGGGGGATGGACCCTTCGACGGCCGTCGAGGGACCATGATGGCTGCCGCATGAGCAACCCAGCGACCAGCTTCGTGGCGTCGATCCCGAGCCCGCCGTTCCGCGACCTCGCGATCGGACCGTTCTCGTTCCGGATGTACGGGCTCATGATCGCCCTCGGCGTCCTCGCCGCGGTCTGGGTCGCACGACGGCGCTACGCGAGCTACGGCGGCGATCCCGAGGACATCACGACGGTCGCGCTCGTCGCGGTGCCGGCAGGTCTCGTCGGCGCACGCCTGTACCACGTGATCACCGACTGGAACGCCCGCTACTCCGGCGGCCGTTGGTGGCCCGACGCGTTCATGATCTGGAGAGGTGGGCTCGGCATCCCCGGTGGCGTCCTGCTCGGCGTGGCAGCCGGTGTGATCGTCACGCGTCGGATCCGGATCGACTGGCGGCTGGCCGCCGATGCCTGCGCCCCGGCGATCCCGGTCGCGCAGGCGATCGGAAGGCTCGGCAACTGGTTCAACCAGGAGCTGTACGGCCGACCGACCAGCCTGCCATGGGGGTTGCGGATCGATCCGGAGTTCCGACCGGCGAACGCCATGGCAGCGAGCACGTTCCAGCCGACG
>JAFDWA010000235.1 GCA_018268735.1 Actinomycetota bacterium
GAGCTCGTGGCGGCTCGTGACGCCAACAGCGCCCTGTTGCACGACCTCGCGCTGTTGCCACCCTCCTCCATCTCGGGGGCGGACGCCGTCCGGGCGGTGCGCGACGATCGTGCCCGGGAGCTCGCTCGTCGTGTCGCTCGTCCTTGACGCGTCGGCAGCGGTCGATCTCACCCTCGGTCATCCCGGCCTGGCCGGCCTCCTCACGATCCAGGACGGCGCGTACGTCGCTTTGGCCGAAGGGCTCGGCTGCCCACTCGTCACCACCGACTCCCGCCTGGCGGCAACTGCGGCCGATCTGGTGAGGGTGGCGACCCCGGACTCGTGAGCGGGCTCCGGTCCGGATCGTCGCCGCTTCCTCCTCCGCCGTGCGACCATGGACGCCCGCCCGGGTGGCGTAACTGGCAGGCGCAGAGGGCTTAAACCCCTCAGCTCTTCGGAGCGTGCGGGTTCGAATCCCGCCCCGGGCACGACGACACTCGACGGGACTGGACGTCTTGACCGCCAGACGGGCTTCTCACGGACCGTGGGGTGCGACCGGCGCAGCAGCGATGCCACGTGGTCGCCAGTGTTGGGGCGCCTCGATGCGTCGTTTCGCCGAGCGGACCTCGTGCTCAGGCGGGACGTCGAGGTGACCAGGGCATCACTTCACGCCAGCGGTCCAGGGGTCGGCTACACGAAGTCGCCGTTCGCGCACCTCTTCGAACGGATCGCCTGACCGGGCGTACGGCCGTGGCCGTCAGGAGGGGCTCGGGCTGTCGATGCCGCCCGCCTCGAGAGCGGAGTGGGCTACCCCCTCCGCTCGGCTACTCGCTGGGCCATTGCGGCGCATCGTTGAGCGCGCTCGACTGCCGTTGCTGCGACGGACGGAGCGATGTCGTCGGGTTCGTACTCGGCCTTTGTCTTGAGGGGAAGCAGTCGTCGGAGGTCGCGAGCGACTGCGACGCCGTCCGGTCCGGCTTGGCCGAGCAGCTCGAGTACCTGGTCGTGGTCTTCGCCTGCTGCTCGCTTGGCGAGCCGGGCGCCGCAGACGGCGTCGGCAGCGTTGATGCCGGCGTGGATGGCGAGGCTCGTGGCAGCGATGTTGCGACCGGCCTGGAGATCGCTGGTGGCGGCTTCGGCGAACTCCCGGGCTTTGGCCGCGTATGAGCGAACCTGCGCTGCCGAGACCGTCCTGGTCCGCGCTGGCCTAGCCACTTCGGGCGTCCCGGAGTTCGTCGATACTCAGGCCATGCACGACTTGTCCGCAACGGCGGATGTCGGTCCACACCTGGCTCCGGCCTCTGAGCTTGGCGGTGGCTTCATCGGTGCTGACGTCGAGCACCTCGACGACGTTGCCGCTGAGTCGTCGAACCGCGCTTCGCCACGCGTCGAGCGAGTCGAGCCATTCGTCGTCGTCCTCGTCGATCTCTGTCGGGCGAACGATGACGACATCGATGTCGCTGTGGGCATCGGCCTCGCGTCGGGCGAACGATCCGAAGACGATCACACTGGCCGGTGGGTGGGGGAGTGATCGGGCCAGTCGTCCCATCTCGTCCAGGACGGCGTCGGCGGAGCGGGCGAGTGCCAGCAGCGCCTGGGAGGCGATGTGCTCGGGGACGATCCGGAAGAGCGAAGCTGGCGGCACTTCTCGCCGCTCCACGACGCCGAGGTCGACCAGCTCCGGGAGCAGCCGCGAGGTCTGGGCCTGGCTGATCTCGGCGAGCTGTGCGATCGAGCGCAGGTTCAGCTCGGCCGTGGTCTCTGCGAGCACGGCGAGCACCCGCCCCTGAGCGCCTGGCACGATGGCCTCGATCGGTCGGACGAAGTCCATCCGACAGAGCATACCCAGTTAGCCAGCAAAAATGGAACGATTCTTCCATCCATGAGGGAATGCGGAGACCACTGTGCCGTGCGTGCACCTCCGAGGAACGGGCGACGGACTCTCGTGTTGAGACGGTCTCGAGGTGCCAGCCGGCGACCTGTCGCGTAGTCGCGGAAGTCGTCGCGAACTACCCGGAATCGCTCGTACTCCACCGCACGAGTCGTCCCGAAAGCCCACCCTACGGCTGGGGAGGGGCCTGCAGATCAGCACCAGCTCGGTCCCAGCGGCACCAGCTGTCACGGTGAGCCGAGGGCTCAGCCCCTCAGCTCTTCGGAGCGTGAGAGTTCGAATCTCTCCCCGGGCACTGCAGACACGGAAATCTGATGCCGGTCCGGGCAGCGGTGCCCCGTCCGAGATCGGCAAGTGCTCACGCATTGCTCACGTTCTCGGCGGTACGGTGCGACCACGCGCGGGCGTGTCCACAAGCGGTAAGGGGCACCTGGAGCTACGTCGTCGACGTCGGTCGGGACCCCGCCACAGGCAAACGCCAGCAGCGAACCAACGGCGGGTTCCGCACCAGGGCAGCGGCCGACGGTGCCCCACGTCGAACAGGCCACGTTGACCGCGGACGAGTTGGCTGCCTTCCTGGAACACGTCTCGGGTGACCGGCTCCTCGCCGCCTACATGCTCCTCGCCACGACCGGGATGCGCCGGGGCGAGGTGTTCGGCCTGCGGTGGCGCGACGTCGACCTGTCGACCCGCCGGGCCTCCGTCACCCAGACGGTGACGACGGTGAACGACGCACTCGGCGAGCAGGGTTCCGCCCAGATGATGACAACGACCCGGCCGTGCCGTTGCCGGCCCACATCGGGACCACCGCCACAACAGTGCGTGTCGTCGACGCGTTGTCTCCGACGCGACGAACGGAACCCGAGCGGTCGACAGCGTGCTCAGCGGCGTCGCAGGTCGAACGGTGCTCGGAGCACCAGCTCCACGTTGCGGTCCGCCGGTGTTCCGAGCAACGTCATCGGATCGATCCACCGATCGTCGTTCGCTGCGAGCTCGCGGCTGATCGACGCGAGCTCGGCGGTCGTCCATCCGCCCCCTTCGCGGTGATTCACCATGGGTGGGGCCGCGTGGTCGACCACGGTGACCAGGATCGACATCGTGGCATCGCCGTTGTCGACGATCTCGAAGGTCCTGCCCTGCTGGGCGAAGTCGATGCAGCTCGCTGTGTTCACCTCCCAACAACCCCGACCAGACCCGGCCCCCTGATGCGCGACGATCCGATGCTCGTGGCTGTGCCCGTTCGCCCACAGCACCACGTTCGGGTAGCGGCGGAGGAGGTCGACCAGGTCCGGGCCGAGCAGTCGAGGTCCCGGATCGGCGTCGTCGTGGTGGACGTTGTCCATCGTCCAGGAGTTGTGATGGCTCGCGATCACCACCAGACGGTCCTCGCCGTCGCCGTGGCACCAGTTGCCTGCGGCGTCGAGGCGGCGTGAGTGGTGGCGGGCGAGCTCCCGCTCGAGCCAGCGGCGCTGGCGCGGGCCGATGCCGCCGCCGTCGCCGTGGGTGTGGTTGCACGTGTCGAGGCCGATGACCTGGACGAGGTCCCCTTCGGGACGCGACCACCACGTCGTGCCCTCGGACAGGTTGGCGGCCGTGAACCCGTGCCCCGCTGGCCCGGGACCGGGTCGTGGTCCTTGGCCCGAGCCGAGCGCCGCTCCTCGGTCCTCGGCGGTTCCGAGCAGCGCCCCGAGGTACTCCGACACGTCGAGCCATCGACGGGCGTCCTCGTCGCCGGTCACCTGTTGCAGGCCGATCGGCACCCGTCGTGCCCAGCGGTCCCACCGCTCGACGTCCGCTCCGAGCACGGTCGCGTGCAGGATCGCCCGGATCAACCCGATGGTGCTCGTCGGCTTGGCGCCCGAGCCGGCGAGCATCGGTCCGAGGCGCTCGATGTGCGGTGCACGGCCGGCGCCGAAGGTGCCCTGGAAGAGCGAGT
>JAFDWA010000236.1 GCA_018268735.1 Actinomycetota bacterium
TGACGTGGAGCGAGAGAAGGCACTCGAGATGGCGCTCAGCCAGATCGACAAGCAGTTCGGCAAGGGTTCGGTCATGAAGATGGGCGACAAGGGCACCATGGCCGTCGAGTCCATCCCGACCGGTGCCCTGGCGCTCGACATCGCGCTCGGCATCGGTGGGCTTCCCCGGGGGCGGGTGGTGGAGATCTTCGGTCCGGAGTCCTCGGGCAAGTCGACCCTCGCCATGCACGTGGTGGCCGAGGCGCAGCGCAACGGCGGCATCTGCGCCTACATCGACGCCGAGCACGCGATGGACCCTGTGTACGCCGCCAAGATCGGCGTGGACGTGGACGAGCTGCTCATCTCCCAGCCCGACACCGGTGAGCAGGCGCTCGAGATCGCCGACATGCTCGTGCGCTCCGGAGCGATCGATGTCCTCGTCATCGACTCGGTGGCGGCGCTCACGCCGCGGGCGGAGATCGAGGGGGAGATGGGTGACAGCCACGTGGGCCTCCAGGCCCGCCTCATGTCGCAGGCGTTGCGCAAGTTGACCGCCAACCTGAACAAGACCCAGACCATCTGCGTCTTCATCAACCAGCTGCGGGAGAAGATCGGGGTGATGTTCGGGTCACCGGAGACCACCCCCGGTGGGCGTGCCCTGAAGTTCTACTCATCGGTCCGTCTCGACATCCGCCGCATCGAGGCGATCAAGGACGGCGTCGAGGTCGTCGGCAACAGGACACGGGTCAAGATCGTCAAGAACAAGGTCGCTCCACCGTTCCGCCAGGCCGAGTTCGACATCATGTACGGCAAGGGCATCAGCCGCGAGGGCTCCCTGCTCGACATCGGCGTCGAGCACGACATCGTCAAGAAGTCAGGCGCCTGGTACACCTACGAGGGCGAGCAGCTGGGCCAAGGCCGGGAGAACGCCAAGTCGTTCCTCACCGAGCACCCCGAGGTCATGGTGGAGATCCAGGATCGCGTGCTCCGTGCCGTCGGCATCGGGCAGGGCGAGTCGGAGGAGTCGACGATCGACATCTCCGATGACGTGGTCGATCCCGACGATCTCCCCATCACGCTGGACTGACACGCTGGTTCGATCAGCGGCACCCGGCGGGTTCCCCGTTCGTGTGCGAGATGGGCGTTCCACGCGTCGATCTCGCACGCGGGCGGCGGGGGTTCTGGGTTCGGTTGCGCCCGGCCGTACGCTGTCGGCGTGACCAAGCGGTACTTCGTGCGCACCTTCGGGTGCCAGATGAACGAGCACGACTCGGAGCGACTCGCCGGCCTGCTCGAAGCCGACGGCTACACGCCGGCGTCGGGTGTCGAGGACGCGGATGTCGTCGTGCTCAACACGTGCTGCATCCGGGAGAACGCCGACAACAAGCTCTACGGCACCCTCGGTCACCTCAAGTCGATCAAGGACCGACGACCGGAGATGGAGATCGTGGTCGCGGGCTGCCTGTCGCAGAAGGACGGCGACCTCGTCACGCGCAAGGCCCCGTACGTCGACGTCGTCCTCGGCACCCACAACGTGCACCGCGCCATGGACCTCCTGCACGAGCACCAGCTGCACGGTCGGTCGGTCACCGAGATCCTCAGCGGCACGGTCGCCGAGGACCACGAGCTGTTCCCCTCCGCGCTGCCTGTGGTCCGCGAGGTCGGCCACTCGGCATGGGTGACCATCCAGATCGGCTGCGACAACAGCTGCGCGTTCTGCATCGTGCCCACGGTCCGTGGTCCCGAGATCAGCCGGCCGTTCAGCGACATAGTGGCCGAGGTGGAGCGGGCGGCGGCCGAAGGCGTCACCCAGATCACCCTGCTCGGCCAGAACGTGAACTCCTACGGCCGTGACCTGACCCTGCGCCTGCGTCGTGGCGACGCTGCTGACGGCACGGCCGCGGTGGATCCCACCTTCCTGGCGGGGCGGAGGTGGACCAACGAGGCGACGAAGACCCCGCGGCCGCTGTTCGCCGATCTCCTGCGGGCGGTCGGTGCCGTCGAGGGGATCCGGCGCGTCCGCTTCACCAGTCCGCACCCCAAGGACCTGCGGCCAGAGACCATCGGCGCGATGGCCGATGTTCCGACGGTGTGCGAGCACCTCCACCTCCCGCTGCAGTCGGGCAGCGACCGGCTCCTTGCTGCCATGCACCGCGGCTACACCGCCGAGCGGTACCTCGAGCGCCTGGCGTCGGCCCGCGCTGGGATTCCGGACCTGGCCGTCAGCACCGACATCATCGTGGGGTTCCCCGGGGAGACCGACGCGGAGTTCGCCGCCACCCTGGAGGTGGCTGCCGAGGCGCGCTACGACAACGCCTACACCTTCATCTACTCCCGACGCTCTGGGACCGAAGCAGCCGAGCTGCCGGACCGCGTCGCCCACGACGTCGCCGCCGAGCGCATGGCACGCCTTCGCACGGTCGTCGAGCGCACCTCCATGCAGCACAACGAGGCCCGGATCGGTCGTGTCGAGGAGGTCGTCGTGGAAGGCCCGAGCCGCCGTGATCCGGACCGCCTCAGTGGTCGCACCCGACACAACCGGCTCGTGCACTTCCCGCTCGGCCGGCCGCTGCGACCGGGCACCTATGCAGCGGTCCGCATCACCGCGGCGTCGACGACGAACCTCACCGGTGAGCTCGTCGAGGTCCTCTGCGAACCGACGCACCGCCGACGCATCCCCGTGAGCGCGGCGTGACCCGAGGGTCTGCGGACCGGGGTGAGGTGCCGTCGCTCGCCGTTGCTCCGACGATCGCCGTTGCTCCGTCGCTCCCCGGTCATCGCCCGAGCGACGACGTGGCGTGCGGGGCCATCCCTCCCGATCCGGCCGCCGTCGTCACGGCGCTGGCCCGAGCGCTGGCCGCGGCGCACGACGGGGTGCATCCCGGGCTGCACGTCGAGCGGCTCGACCTCCTCGATCCCGCTGGAGCGATCGAGGAGGTCGCCGCCGCGGTCGACAGCGGTTGGATCCCGCCGCCGGGCTCGCCCTTCGAGCGGGTCGCTCCGGGTCGGCTCCTCGAGGTCCTCGGCGCCGGTGCCGAGCGGGTGCTGCAGCGATCGGGGCGGCCGGTGCCGACCGTCGGTCGGGCGACCGTCGCGAACCTGCATGCGCGTGCTGCGACGGGGCACGGGTCGGGACCGCCGGCAGGGGACATCGCCGTCGCTGCGAACATCACGCTTCGTCGGCGCGCCGCATCGGCGCCGACGCAGAGCTTCGTCGACCTGTCGGATGCAGCATCGAGCGACCCGCACCGGGACCTCGCCGTGGCCGCGGCCGACGTCGTCGCGACCTTCGGTGCGGGTGCAGTGCTCGGATTTGCCGAGGCGTACACGACCGCTCGGCCGTCGTTCGACCAGATCGATCCCGTCCTCCTGGACTGGTGGTCGATGGTGGCCGCAGTGCTCACGCCGGTTCTGGCGAGCTCGGCGATCACGCCGTCCGCTGCCCCTGTGACGGCGACGGGTTCCTCGCCGCCCGCTCCGTGAGCACTCCGAGCCGCGAACCTGGCCGCCACCTCGTGCTGGTCGGTCCGACCGCCTCGGGCAAGTCCGAGGTCGCGCACGCGCTGGCGCTGCGCAGGACATCAGAGGGTCGACCCACCGAGATCGTCAGCTGTGACTCGATGGCGGTGTACCGGGGCATGGACGTCGGCACCGCGACGCCCACCGCTGCGCAGCAGGCCGAGGTCCCACACCACCTGATCGACGTCGTGGACCCCGCTGAGGAGTTCTCCGTCCGACGCTTCGTCGGTCTCGTCGACACCGCGCTCCACGAGATCGAGGACAGGGGGGCCGACGCGATCCTCGTCGGCGGGACGGGGCTCTACGTC
>JAFDWA010000237.1 GCA_018268735.1 Actinomycetota bacterium
CGCACGAGCTCATCCGATCCGTCCCGGACCTCCGGACCCCACCCCAACCCGGTCAGCCGGAGCTCGAAGCGATGTTGGACGCGATCCGACCGGTGGCGGCATGAACGCCGAGCACCAGGTCCCGACCCTCACCCCCCTCACCCCCTCCGTCCCGAAAGGAACTCCCATGACCCGATCCACCACCTTCCCGGCGCGTCGCCGAACCGCCTCGTGCCTGCTGGCGGCGCTTGTCGTCGGCATCCCGATGCTCACCGCCGCGTGCAGCGACGACAGCGACGCCTCCCCGTCGTCGACGACGGCGAGCACCGCTCCGGCTGCCTCCGAAGCGACTGCACCCGGCCACGAGCACGTCGAGGTCACCGCGGTCGACTTCTCGTTCGAGGACCTGCCGTCGACGATCGAAGCCGGCACCCGTCTCTCGCTTCGCAACAAGGCCTCACGCGAGCTGCACGAGCTCGTCGCGTTCCGCCTCCCTGATGACGAGAAGCGCTCGGTTGGAGAGCTCCTGCAGCTCCCTGAGGCGGACCTCGGCCCGATGCTCGGCGCTCCGACGACGGTGTTGCTCGCCGCACCGGGGCAGGACCAGATCCCTGCCGTCGGCGACGGGACCCTCACCGAGCCGGGTCGGTACCTGGTGATGTGCTCGATCCCGACCGGCGTCGATCCTGCCGCGTACCTGAAGGCTGCGGCGGCAGCGAACGGGCAGAAGCCCGACCTGGCCGGCGGCCCACCGCACTTCACCTCGGGCATGTTCGCCGAGCTCACGGTCCGCTGACGCCTCCACCGAGCACCCGACGCCGGCGTTGGCCGGCGTCGGGTGCTCATCCTGGCTTCGGTGGCCGAGGCGGGTTCCACCAGATCTCGAGTTGGATGTTGTCGGGGTCACGGAACACCAGGGCGGAACCGACGTCGGTGTCTTCGACGGGGGAGTGCTCGACGCCGGACTCGGCGAGATGGCGTTGCCAGTCGTCGAGGTCCTCGCGGCTGGCGACTCCGAAGCCGACATGGTCGAGCCCGACCCGACGTTCGTCGAACCGGCCGTCGGGTCGGCCATCGTGTGCGTTGAGTCCGATGATCAGTCCGGCTTCTCCGGCGAGGAGGACGACCATTGTGCGGCCTGGTAGCTCGGCCCGGTGCAGTCGACGCAGGCCGAGCACCCGCACGTACCAGTCGCTGCTGGCGTCGATGTCGGACACCGACAGGTCCAGGTGCGAGATCCCGGTGATCGGTGCCGGGGTCATCGACGGGGATCCGCCCGGCACTGAGGTGGATGTTCCGGCGGTGTGCGATTCGGGCACGACTGACCTCCCCGTCGACGAGGAGTGGATCGATCGACGGTCCTTGGAGCTCCTCACCGTTCGCGCCGATCCTACGGACCCGCCCGTCGCGTCTCCCGGGCACGTCGGCACCCGTGTCGGTGTTGACCGGCGAACTTGTAGCCCACAGGTCGTCTGGCGGCGTCACGGCTACGAGGTCCCTGGGATCCATCGGCCAGATCGTCGACGTGACGGTCCTGCGAGGCCGGTGACCAGGCGCCAGGCGCAGCGGCTCCGACGTGACCATCGAGTTCGACAGGTGGGAGCGATCCGTGGCGGTGGTGGGTGGCGACCGGGGCAGTCGATCATGTCCTCGAGCGGGGGGAGGGCCCGGTCCAATGGTCCACAACCACTTGTCCACAACCACTCTCATCTCGCCGTCATGTGGCGCGGTGGCCGCGCGATGCTCGCTGGATGCTCGACCATCTCGGAATCCAGTGCAGCGACGTCGCGGTGAGCGCAGCGTTCTACGACCGTGTGCTCGCACCGCTCGGGGCCACCCGGCTGATGGAGCCCCACGAGGGTGTCATCGGCTACGGCACCCAGACGCCGGTGTTCTGGCTGGGTCCGCTGTCGGAGAACCACACCGGTTGGCGAGAGGACCACATCGCGTTCTCCGCTGCTGACCGCGACGCGGTGCAGGCGTTCTTCGACGCCGCGGTCGCTGCGGGCGCGGAGGTTCTGCACGAACCGAAGGAATGGCCGATCTACCACCCCGGCTACTACGGGGCGTTCGTGCGGGACCCCGACGGCAACAACGTCGAGGCCGTCTGCCACACGGCGGGCTGAGCACCATGCAGCAGCGACTGTCGCTCGTCACCCTCGGCGTCGCCGACATCGAGCGATCCCGCCGGTTCTACGAAGCGCTCGGCTGGGTGGGCGAGTCACCCGACGGCGAGGTGTGGTTCTTCCAGTGCGGCGGCATGGTCGTCGCACTGTGGTCGAGGGAGCTCCTGGCGGCAGACAGCGGCATCCACGACAGCGGCATCCACGACAGCGGCGTCAACGACAGCGGCGTCGACGACAGCGGCGGATGGGGTGGTGTCACCCTGGCCCACAACGTCACCTCGCCGGCCGAGGTCGACGCGATCCTCGCGGAGGCCGGTGCAGCGGGCGCCACGATCGCCCGCTCGGGTGCACCGACGGAGTGGGGTGGCTACTCAGGTGTGTTCGTCGACCCCGACGGCCATCCGTGGGAGGTCGCCCACAACCCCTACTGGCGGATCGCCGCGGACGGGTCGATCTCGCTGCACTGACCGTGTTGCCATCTGCAGCCATCCGGCCACCGCGAGGATCCGGGATCGGCGTCGGGGAAGTCGGAGATCCCGGCATCCGTGTGTGAGATGGACCACTGATCGGTCGTACTCGCACACGAACGCCAGGTTCGTCCTTCGAACCTGGCGTTGGACAGCTGTTCGACCGTCAGGTCCTGGCGAGGAGGATGTTCTCACCGCTTGCTGCTCGGAGGCCGTCGCTGCGCTCGGCGAGGTAGCGCTGCGAGACCTCGGCGGTCGTAACGCAGCGGATGTCGTCGAAGCCGGCCGATGCCGCCAGGGCGACGATCTCCTCGGGTGTGTAGAAGCTGATCCACGGCGTCCCCGAGGCTCGGGCACCGCGGGCCGCACCCTCGAGTCCGGGCCTGTCGACCTCGTCCGCCAGCTCGATCGGCAGCATGAAGGTCATCGCGGTGACCGATCCGGCCGGGAGCGTCGCGAGTCGTTCCAGCGTCGCCTCGGTGGCGGGCTTGGTGATGTACATCGACACGCCGCTCGAATACGCGACGGTCGGCATGGTCGGGTCGAAGCCTTCGGCGAGGAGCGCGGGCCACCACTCGACGCCGGCGTCGAAGTCGACCGGGACGAGTCGCAGCCGATCCGGGACGCCGTAGCCGAGCTCGTCGAGCCGCTGGCGCTTCCACGTCTGCGGGCCCGGCTGGTCGATCTCGAACACGATGATGTCCAGATCAGGGTGGCGCTGCGCGAACGTGTCGAGGCCCGCCCCGAGCAGGAGGTACTGGCCGACGCCCTCGGAGACGAGGAGGTCTTCGACGAAGCGGGTGCGGGCGACGACCGCGGCCCGGTAGTCGCGGGTGCCGACGGCGTGCATGTCGCCCCGGTCGCGCCAGTCGTCGGGTGGTGCGACGAGCGCGAGGCCGATCTCGTCGTCGAGCACGTGGGGCGGATCGTCGAGCTGCACGTGCAGAGCCCGCCACAGGGCGGTTCGAACAGCGCTGCTGTCGGGCTCGGAGCCCATGACGCCTCCGGCGTCGGTCATCGCTCGCCCTGGAACGGTCGGATCTCGACGGGATCCTCACACGCGATCGCGGCGCGGCGGGCCCAGTCGCGCGCGGCGTCCGTGTCCGGGGCCTCGATGACCCAGAAGCCGCCTATCTGCACCCCGGATCCGGCATAGGGGCCGTCGGAGGTGGACACGTCGCCGTCAGCCAGGCGGAACACCGTGGCTGTGCTCGCCGGG
>JAFDWA010000238.1 GCA_018268735.1 Actinomycetota bacterium
CGTCTGCGTCGGTCCGGATCGTCCGTCCTTCGCAGCGCGCTCCGAGCACGGCACGTTCCCGATCGCGTGCTGGCGGATCGGCGACGAGGTCGTGTGGGGTCTCGAGGCGGTCATGCTGTCCGCTGGGACGAACGTCGAGTGGCTGGTGGAGGACCTCGGGATCCTCGACCGGCCCGCGGACTCGGCCGAGGTGGCCGCCTCGGTGGGCAGCACCGACGGCGCCGTGTACGTCCCGGCGCTCCTCGGCCTGGGGACGCCGCAGTGGGACTACGGGGCCCGCGGCGCCCTGTTCGGCCTCACCCGCGGCACCGTCAGGGCGCATGTCGTCCGGGCGGTCCTCGAGGGGGTCGCCGAGCGCGGCGTCGATCTGCTGGAGGCGGCCGAGGCCGACGCCGGGATCACCCTCGACACGCTGCGCATCGACGGTGGGATGTCGGCCAACCCCGTGTTCGTCCAGCACCTCGCGGACGCGTCGCAGCGTCCGATCGAGGTCGCACCGGTCACCGAGGCGACCGCGCTGGGTGCCGGGTTCCTCGCCGGGCTCGCGGTCGGGATGTGGAGCAGCTGGGACGACGTCGCCGCCACCTGGCGTCCCGTCCGTCGCTACGAGCCAGGTGCACCGACTGACAGGGACCGCTGGCGTGACGCTGTCGGGAGGGCGTCGCGCTGGCACGAGGACCTGTCCGCCCTGGACTTCTGACCTGTCCCCGTGGGCCCGACGACCCGTTCTCATGGGACGCCGGTCCCGACGCACTCCAGGTTTCGCCGGCGCGAGCCGTCATCAAGGCCATGAACACGACGAAGACAGCCCTCACCGGCACCGCAGCAGCTCTGCCCACCGCTCGTGTCCTCCGCCGGGCGCGAGTCGCCGCTGTGCTCAACGAGCCCCGACTCCAACTCGGCTTCGACCGGGCCAGCGGCACCTACACGCTGGCGGTGCTCTGAGCCGGCGGTGCCCTGAGCCGAGACCGCCGACGGGCGTCGAGCGAGCCGGTTTGCCACACTGGGCCCGCTGGTGAGTCGTCCGGGTGGCCGCGGCGCCGTGCGGCTGGGGCGCACGACGTCGAGGAAGGTCGGGACTCCACAGGGCAGGGTGCTGGCGAGAGCCAGGTCGGAGCGATCTGACGGATCGGGCAACAGAGAGCAGACCGCCGATGGCCGGCCCCAGGGCCGGCACAGGCAAGGGTGAAACGGTGCGGTAAGAGCGCACCATCGCCGGGGGCGACCCCGGCGGATGGCAACCCCCACCCGGAGCAAGGCCGAGCAGAGGACGTGGACGGCCCGTCCGCCCGCAAGGGCACTCCTCGGGTAGGCCGCTGAGATGGATGGTCACCCATCCGGATCCCCGTGAGGGGCCGGAGGACAGGATCCCGCCTACAGGACGGCTCACCAGCACCACCGCCGTCCTTCGCCGAGGATCCGGCGCAGGGTGGCCCGCTGTCCGTATGATCCTGCGCCGATGGAGCCGCGGTGGAGCCCTTCGCGAGGTGGTCGTGTCGGGCAGCCCGCTGCACGGATCGTCGGACTCACGTTGCTCGTGTCCCTGGTCCTCGTCGTCGGCACCGCAGCGACCGGCGGCGCCCAGGCACCGACCGCACCACCGACCACCGCACCACCGACCACCGCACCACCGACGACCGAACCGGCCCCGACGGGACCGAGCATCGTCACGACGATCACCGCGGGATCGGAGAACAAGCCGCTGAGCGGCGTGGTCGTGGTCGTCTCCCAGGACGGCCACGAGGTCGGACGAGCGGCATCGGGCACCGACGGAAGGCTCGCCGTGGCGGTCCCGGGACCCGGCCGCTACGACGTCACGCTCGACACCACGACCCTGCCCAAGGGGTTCGCTCTCGAGTCCGGCGCCAGGACCACCCTCCGACCGATCGTGCAGGCGACCGGCGAGCGCCCGGTCGTGTTCGACATCGCGGAGGCAGGTGAGAAGGTCGCCACCGGCCCGTCGGACGTCGAGCGACTCGCCGGACTGCTCGCGAGCGGCATCCGCTTCGGGCTGGTCATCGCTCTCGCCGCGGTCGGGCTCTCGCTCATCTTCGGCACCACCGGCCTGACGAACTTCGCACACGGTGAGCTCATCGCGTTCGGAGCGATCGCGACGTGGTACCTCAACGTGTCCGACGGCGGCCTCGGCCTGCCGCTGCTGCTCGCAGCGGTTGGCGGCATCGTGTTGACGGGAGCGTTCGGCGCCGGCTTCGAGCTCGCCGTGTACCGACCCCTGCGACGGCGTGGCATGCCGGTTGTGTCGCAGATGGTGGTCTCGATCGGCCTGGCGTTCGCCTTGCGCTACCTGTTCAGCATCGTCTTCGGTCAGGGTCCCCAGCAGTACGCGCAGTACGCGGCGCAGTCCCCGACGGTGTCGCTCGGGCTGATCGACCTGCGTCCCAAGGACCTCGTCATCACCGCCGTCGCGTTCACCTGCCTGGTGGCCGTCGGGTTGTTCCTGCAGCGGGCCCGCCTCGGCACTGCGATCCGTGCGGTGTCCGACAACCGGGACCTGTCGATCGCCTCGGGCATCGACGACCAACGGGTGATCCTGATGGTGTGGATCCTCGCCGGCCTGATGGCCGGCCTCGCCGGGATCATGCTCGCCAGCACCGACACCGCCGCGTGGAACATGGGTCAACGCGTCCTCCTGGTGACGTTCGCAGCGGTCGTCCTCGGCGGCCTCGGGACGACCTTCGGGGCGATGGTCGGCGGTCTCGTCGTCGGCATCGTGTCGGACGTGTCGACGTTCTGGCTCGACGCGGACCTCAAGATCGTGGTCGCGCTCGCCATCCTCGTCGTCGTGCTGCTGTTGCGCCCGCAGGGGATCTTCGGCGTGAAGGCCAGGACCGCGTGAAGGCCAGCTCCGCGTGAACGTCGGTGCGGCGCTCGTCGACGGCCTCCGCGACATGGTCGCGGTGCCCAGCTGCGTGTACGCGCTCGGTGCGGTCGGACTCAACATCCAGTTCGGCTACGCAGGCCTGTTGAACTTCGGCGCGGTCGCCTCGGGACTCGTCGGTGCATACGGCGCAGCCATCAGCGTCGATCGTGGGCTTCCGCTCTGGGTGGGCGTGATCGTCGGCATCGCTGCCGCGGCCCTGCTGGGAGTGCTGCTCGGCCTGCCGACGCTGCGCCTCCGAGCGGACTACCTCGCCATCGCCACGATCTCCGCCGCGGAGATCATCCGTGTGGTCGTGAACTCGGCCCGTCTGCAGAGCATCACCGGCGGGCCGATCGGGCTCACCGGCGTCGCCGACGGCTTCTTCGCGGTGAACCCGATACCCGAAGGCCGCTACGGGTGGGGGTCGTTCAGCTTCAACCAGAACACGCTGTGGACCATCAGCGTGGGCTGGACCCTGGTCGCCCTGAGCTGCCTGCTCGTGTGGGGCCTGGCACGAAGCCCGTGGGGTCGGCTGCTCAAGGCCGTCAGAGAGGACGAGGACGCTGCCCGGTCCCTCGGCAAGAACGTGTTCGTGCTCAAGCTGCAGGCATTCGTGCTCGGCAGCGTCATCGGCGGGCTCGCGGGCATCATCTTCATGTTCGACGGCGGGTTCGTGAAGCCCGACTTCTTCGTCTCGCAGACCACGTTCAACTGGTACCTGGTCGTGATCCTCGGCGGTGTCGCGACCGTGCTCGGCCCGCCGCTGGGAGCGATGGTGTACTGGTTCATCATCTCGGTGCTGAACAGCGTGCTGACCCAGTTGATCGGCAACGGCTGGTGGTTCATCGACGGGACCGACGTCGGGTCGGTCCGCTACGTCCTCGTCGGGA
>JAFDWA010000239.1 GCA_018268735.1 Actinomycetota bacterium
GGGGTCTCGCTCCAGAGCGGGTGAGGAGAATCGAACTCCCGTATTCAGCTTGGGAAGCTGATGTTCTACCATTGAACTACACCCGCGTAGTTCCCCGACCGGCTGTCGGGCCGCTCGGCGACGGCACACTGTAGCGGGCGCGTCGGGAGCGCCGTTCTGGGGCTGTCTGCCAGGGTCCTGCCGGCTCCCGGCTACCGTTCGGGCGTGATCCTCTCCGACCGGACCATCCGTGCCGGGATCGAGTCCGGCCGCATCGGGATCGACCCGTACGACCCGGCCATGATCCAGCCGAGCTCGATCGACGTGCGCCTCGACCACCGGTTCCTCGTGTTCCGCAGCCACACCCGACCGGTCATCGACGTGAAGCAGGACCTCACCGATCTCACCGAGATGGTCGAGGCCACCGACGACCGGCCGTTCATCCTCCACCCGGGCGAGTTCGTGCTCGGCTCCACCGCCGAGCGCGTCTGCATCCCGAACGACCTCGTCGCACGCATCGAGGGCAAGAGCTCGCTCGCACGTCTCGGCCTCGTGATCCACTCGACCGCCGGCTTCGTCGACGCCGGCTTCGAGGGCCACATCACCCTCGAGCTGTCCAACGTCGCGACGCTGCCGATCACGCTCTACCCGACCATGAAGGTCGGACAGATCTCGTTCCTCCAGATGGACGGTCCAGCGGAGCACCCCTACGGATCCGGCCGGCTCGGTTCCAAGTACTCCGGCCAGGTCGGCCCAACCCCCAGCCAGTACTGGAAGAACTTCGACGCCTGACCAGCGCCCTGAACCCGGGCCTGGTCCGTTCGCGTGCGACTTCGACGCGTGGGAGGTCCATCTCGCACACGAACGGTGGGTCGAGCCGTTCAGAGTCCGGCGGACTCCACCCCGTGGGCCCTCAGCTCTCGACGATCTGCGACATCGGCGGCTGGGCGGTTGACTCGGCGTTCTCAAGTGCCTCGAGCAGGTGGATGGCGATGTCGCCCACCTTCACCTGGTCGTCCTCCACGCCCTGAGCCTTCACGCCGTCGTCGACCATGATGTAGCAGTACGGGCACGCCGTCGCGATCCGATCGGCGCCAGTGGCGAGCAGCTCCTGGGAGCGCTCGACGTTGATGTTCTTGCCGATGTGCTCCTCCATCCACATGCGGGCACCCCCTGCTCCGCAGCACATGCTCTTGGTGCCGTTGCGTGGCGCCTCCACGACCTCGATGCCCTTGATCGACCCGAGCGTGTTGCGAGGAGCCGTGTAGATGTCGTTGTGGCGGCCGAGGTAGCAGGCGTCGTGGTAGACGATCCGATCCTCCAGGTGGGCGCCGGTCATGTCGAGGCGGCCCGACTCGATCAGCTCCTCCAGGAACTGGCTGTGGTGGACCACCTCGTAGTGGCCGCCGAGCTGCGGGTACTCGTTGCCGAGCGTGTTGAAGCAGTGCGGGCACTGCGTGATGATCTTTCGGACGCCCATCGAGTCGAGGGTCTCGATGTTCTGCATGGCGAGCATCTGGAAGATGTACTCGTTGCCGGAGCGTCGGGCCGGGTCGCCGGTGCAGTGCTCGGCCGGACCGAGGACCGAGAAGCTGACCTCGGCTCGCATGAGCAGCTTGGCGATCGCCTGGGTGACCTTCTGGTTCTTGTCGTCGAACGATCCGGCGCAACCGACCCAGTAGAGGTATTCGGCGGTCAGGGGATCGCCGCCGTCGAGGATCTTGATGCCCTCGAGGTCCTTGGCCCAGTCCCCTCGCTCGCTCTGGCTCATCCCCCAGGGGTTGCCCGAGTTCTCCATGCCGCGGAACGCGGTGCCGAGCTCGGTCGGGAAGTCGGACTCCATCAGGGTCAGGTACCGGCGCATGTCGAGGACCTTGTCGAGGATCTCGATGTTCACAGGGCAGTTCTCGTCGCACGCCTTGCACGACGTGCAGGCCCACACCTCTTCGGGGGTGATGCGCTCGAAGATGAGGTCCGCGCTGACCTTGATCTCGCCGTCGACTCCGATCGGGGGCGAGACGACCGGGTTCCCGGTCGCCGCCATGACCTCACCCGTCTTGAGCACGATCTCGCGAGGGTCGAGCGGCTTGCCGGTCGCGTGGGCTGGGCAGACAGCGGTGCAGCGTCCGCACATCGTGCAGGCGTCGGTGTCGAGGAGCTGCTTCCAGGTGAAGTCCTCGACGCGGTACGCGCCGAAGCTCTCGAGCTCGGTCTCCATCAGGTTGGGCATCGCCTTCATGGCGCCCTTCGGGCGGTCCTTCTCGGACAGGTACATGTTGAGCGGCGAGGTGAAGATGTGGCGGAGCATCGTGACGGGCAGGATCACGAGGAACGCGACGAACGACAGCACGTGGATGATCCACATGGCCTCGTGCCACCCGTCGAGGCTGCCGAGGTTCTCGAACGCCAACGCCAGCGGGTAGCCGATGAAGCTCCACTTCTCGAAGTACGGCATGTCCTCCGCAGCGATGCGGAACCCCTCGGTGAGGAATCCCGTCACACCGATCGTGAGGAGCACGCCGAGGATCACCGCGTGCTCCGGCTTGGTCTTGATCCGGATCCGGTAGGGGCGCTGGATGTAGCGGCGGACGATGGCCCAGATCACCCCTGCGGTGAACACGACGCCCCCGAGGTCGCCCACGAAGGAGAAGGCCTCGTAGACCCCACCATGGAGGAACTTGGCCTCCGGCGGCAGCTGGTGGTTGATCTCGAGGATCGACGTCACCGCCAGGAGCACGAGGAACCCGAAGTAGATCATCGAGTGCATGACGCCGGCGGCAGGGTCCCGCATCAGCGTCTGCATGTAGAGGCCGGCCCGCAGGCGCTCCATCCGCTTCTTCGCGTTGCGAGGCGTGATGCTGCGCCGGTCCGGTCCGCCCCGCTCCCAGTTGCGGACTCGGTTCGCGAACATCACCGAGCCGAAGATGAACATGATCGGCAGGATCACGTAGAAGGCGAACTTCACGGCTCCGGGGATGCCGCCGAAGACCTCGCGCTGGATCGGCGAGTCGTCGTGCCACTGCAGGGTGGACGCCGCGATGCCGGACACGACCACCACGAGCGCGATCAGGATCCCGATGAGGACCGAGATCTGATGCGGCTGCAGCCGCTTGGGGCCCGGCACCGGTTCGTCGTCGGCGGTCGCTGCGTCGGTGGAGGTGTCGGTGGCGCTCATAGCACCGTGGAACCTAGTCCGGGTGCCTCTGTGCAGTGGAGTCCGCACCGGCGTCGCGCAGGCGCCGTGCCAGGGTGACGAGCAGCCGATGTGCCAGGGTCGGGATCTCGTCGAGCACGGCGTGGAACGCTGGTCGGGTGAGCACCAGCGCGTCGAGGTCGCTCGTGGCGGTCACGGTCGCTGAGCGCGGCCCGCCGTCGAGCAGGGCGAGCTCACCGACCACGTCGCCTGGTCCGAGCCGGGCGACGACAGCGCCGTCTCGCTCCACCTCGGCGGTCCCGTCGACGATCACGAACGCCTCGCGGCCGATGTCGCCCTGGCGGGTCAGCACCGCCCCCGTGGGGAGACGGACCTCGTCGGTGGCTCGTGCCAGTCGCTCCAGATCGCGCTCCGAGCACCCGGAGAGCAGCCCGATGCGCGACAGGTGGTCGGTCATCCGGGTCATGGGTCCCGAGGATACGGGCGCCGTCGACGTGCATGGCGGCGACGGTGGTCCGAGTCGGGTTGAATGGGGAGCGTCGGAGGACCTCCGTCGGGGGACTGTGCCCGACCGTCGATCCGACGGGGTGGCCGGTCGACACGAGCAGGGGAGCAGCGGATGAGGGTCGTCGCG
>JAFDWA010000023.1 GCA_018268735.1 Actinomycetota bacterium
ACCAGGACGTCGTCGAACCCCTCCACGTGCACGCCCGCCGGCCGGGACCGTCGACGCCCGGTGTGGTTGACCGGAGTCGAGATCACCTCCTCGCGCTCGTCCTCGGCGTTGCGGACCAGCTTGGCGATGCGCCCGGCCACGGAGTCGGCCGACACGTGGTGCTCACCGATCGCGGCGAACAGCGCGTCGACGTTCTGGTAGCGCAGCTGGCTCGACACGTCCGCCACGGCGGCGCCGCCCATGATCCGCTGCGTCGGCAGACCCGCTCGGCGCAACGCCTTGACCAGTGCCTCGCGTCCGGATTCGAGCGCGTCCTCGCGTCGCTCCCGTGAGAACCACTGGCGGATCTTGATCGACGCCGATCGGGTCGCGACGAAGCTCAGCCAGTCACGGCTCGGCCCGGCGGACTCGGCCTTCGATGTGAAGATCTCGACCGTGTCGCCCGAGGTCAGCTTGCTGTCGAGCGGCACCAGACGCCCACCGACTCGGGCACCGATGCAGCGATGGCCGACCTCGGTGTGGATGGAGTAGGCGAAGTCGACCGGCGTCGCGCCGATCGGCAACGTGACGACGTCGCCCTGGGGCGTGAAGACGAAGACCTCGTCCTGGTCCAGGTCCGTCTTCAGGTTCGCCATGAACTCGCCGGGGTCGGTCATCTCCTGCTGCCAGTCGACGATCCGGCGCAGCCACTCGAGGTCCTCCGAGCGACCCTCCTTGTAGGAGAAGTGCGCTGCCACACCCCACTCCGCGCGGTTGTGCATCTCCGGGGTGCGGATCTGCACCTCGACGGGCCGACCACCCGGCCCGATCACCGTCGTGTGCAGCGACTGGTACATGTTGAACTTGGGCATCGCGACGTAGTCCTTGAAACGACCCGGCACCGGTGTCCACATGGCGTGGATGGAGCCGAGCGCCGCGTAGCAGTCCTTCGAGGAGTCTGCGATCACCCGGATGCCCACCAGGTCGAAGATCTCGTCGAACGCCTTGCCCTTCACCACCATCTTCTCGTAGATCGACCAGAGGTGCTTCGGGCGCCCCGTCACCTCGGCGGTGATGTTCACCTCCTCGAGGTGGCGCCGGACCTCGTCGAGGACATCCACCAGGTAGCGCTCCCGCTCAGGGGTCCGCAGCGCGACCATGTGGTCGATCTCCGCGTACCGCTTGGGGTGCAGCGAGGCGAAGCAGAGATCCTCGAGCTGCTGCTTGACCTCCTGCATGCCGAGTCGGTGCGCGAGGGGCGCATAGATGTCGAGGGTCTCCTGAGCGGTGCGCTCCTGCTTCCACGCCGGCATCGCGGCGATCGTCCGCATGTTGTGGGTCCGATCGGCGAGCTTGATGACCAGGACCCGCAGGTCCTTCGCCATCGCGACGAGCATCTTGCGCATCGTCGCTGCCTGCTGGGCCTCCTTCGAGTCGAAGTGCACCCGTTCGAGCTTCGTGACACCGTCGACGATGTCACGCACCTCGCGCCCGAAGCCCTCCTCCACCTCGTCCAACGTGAGCACGGTGTCCTCGACGGCATCGTGCAGCAGCGCGGCGGAGATCGTGATGTCGTCCATCCCGTAGCGGGCCACGATCGCCGCCACCGCGAGCGGATGGGTGATGTACGGCTCACCGGAGCGTCGGAGCTGCCCTTCGTGCGATCCTGCCGCCACCCGGTACGCCTCGGTGATGACGTCCGTCGACTGCTTCGGATGCGACTGGCGGTACTGCTCGACGATCTCCTGGACCTCCATCGCCGGAGGTTGGGAGTGGCGACGCCAGGGCAGCACCCGGGTCACCGTGGGCACGGCGCACCTCCGGCTCGGATCCCGCGGCTGGCGATCGAGGTCATCGCACCCAAGCTACCGAGGAGCTCAGCGCATGGAGACCGCCACCTCGGTAGCGGCTCAGCTGCGCTTCTTCGCCTTGCGGGGACGCGGCGGATGCGAGCCGTAGGGGTTCTTGCGGACCGGCGTCGCGTCAGGCGACGCCGCAGCCGCGTCCAGCGTCGAGGAATCCACCGTGGACCCGTCTGCGCCGGCGGCATCCGCCTCGTCGACGGGACCTCTGGCGGTGGGACGGTCCTTCACCGCCGTCGTCGATCCCGCACTGCTGCGAGCGGTGGTCGCCGACCCGCGGCCGGGGCGCGCCGGGATGGTCCGCCCGGCGGAGGCGCCACCTGTCGACGATGCGACCCCGTGCCAGGTCGTGTCGGTCACATCGACGCCCTTGGACACGAGACGCTCACGGATCTGACGCCACCGGGGCTCGCGCTCCTTCAGCATCACCGTCAGCGGTGGAGCGACGAACAGCGACGAGTAGGTGCCCGACACCAGGCCGATCAGCAGGGCGAGGGCGAAGTCGCCGAGCGTCTCCTGACCGAACATGATCTGGCCGACGACGAGGATCGAGATCACCGGGATGATCGTCACCATCGTGGTGTTCACCGACCGCATGAACACCTGGTTCAGGGAGCGGCGCATGATCCCCGTGTAGGTGTACTGACCGGTGCGGGACAGTCGTGTCCCGTTCTCCTGGACGCGGTCGTACACGACGATCGTGTCGTACAGCGAGAACCCGAGGATGGTCAGGAACGAGATGACCGTCGCGGGGGTGACCTCGATCTGGAACACCGAGTACACGCCGACGGTGATGATGATGTCGTGGATCACCGCGAGCATCGCCGCGATCGCCATCCTCGTCTCGAGGCGCCACGCGATGTACGCGGCGACGAGCACCATGAACACGATCAGCGACATGCGGGCCTGTCCGGTGATGTCGCTGCCCCAGGACGGACCCACCGTGTTGACCTTGACCTCGCCCTGCTGCAGCCCGGCGGTCTTGGCGAGCGCGTCCGCGGCCTCGGCACCGGCCTTCACGTTCGCGACGCGACCCGAGACGCGCACGACGCGTCCGCCCTCGGATGTGGTCGCCTCCTGGAAGCGCTCCATGGCGTTCGGTCCGTAGGGCGCAAGCGCCGCCTGCGCCTGCGCCTCGGTGATGTGCTCGGAGGGGATCTCCCAGATCGAGCCGCCCTCGAAGTCGATCGACAGGTTGAGGCCACGGACGAACATCGAGCCGAGGGAGATGACGATCAGGAGGATCGACACGACGCCGACCCGCTTCCAGATGCGAGGGAAGTCGAAGTCCGTCCGGCCGTGGTAGAGGTCCGCGAACACGCTCATGTCAGCCGTCCTCCCCTGCCGCAGCGACGCCAGCAACCGCAGCTGCGGGCGCAGCGGCGGCGTCGGAGCGGACCACGACGTCGGCAGGGATGCCGAACCGGCGTGGGTGCTCACCGTGGTGGGATCGGACGAGCACCAGCGCGGCAGGTCGCAGGAACACGTAGGCCGAGGTCAGGTCGAGGATCGTCGCGACGCCGAGGTAGAACGCGAACCCCCGCACCGGCCCGACGGACAACCAGTACAGGACACCGGCACCGATCAGCGAGCTCATGTCCGCCTTGACGATCGTGGTGTACGCCGCGCTGAACGCCTTGTCGACCGATGGGCGAAGACCGACGCCGTTGAGGACGTCCTCCTTGATCGTCTCGAAGAACACGATCGACGAGTCGAGCGAGATGCCGATGGACACGACGATGCCGACCACTCCGGCCAGCGTCACGGTCGCGTTGATCCAGCACATGATGACCCACAGCACCGACGCCGAGATCGTGAGGGTGCCGACGGTCGCGAGTCCGAGGAGCCGGTAGTAGGAGACCAGGTAGGCGCAGACGAGGAAGAGCCCGATCGCGCCCGCGATGATGCCGGCCTGGAGCGCGTCGGCTCCGAGGGTCGCCGACACGGTCTCGGCCTGCTGGGCCTGCAGCTCGACGGGCAGCGAGCCGAAGCGCAGGGCCACGGCGAGGCTCTTGGCCTGCTCCTCGGTGAACGAGCCGGAGATCGAGATCTTGTCGCGGTCGAAGCTGGCCTGGTTGATGGTCGGGGCGGACAGGACCTCGCTGTCGAGGACGATCGCGAGGCGTCCTGGGGTGCCGTTCCCGCTGGAGGGGCACTCCGGTGCACCCGAGTTGCACTTGGCCGCGATCGCGTTGAACTTGTCGATGCCGTCGGGTCCGCCCTTGAACACCGGGCTGACCTGCCACTTGCCGCTCTGATCGAGCGTCGCGTTCGCCGTCTCGATGGCCCGACCCGTCAGGGCCGTCGGACCGAGCTTCATCACGGCACCGTCGCGATCGGCCAGCGTGACGGTGGCGTCCTTCTTGTCATCGGCCGGCGGCGTCGTCTTGGTGCTCAGCTGCTGCTCGAGCTGGTAGAGCTGCTGGAACTTCGGGTCGAACACGTTGACCCCGAAGGTGTTCAACGCCTTGGGCGGCGTCGTGGTCGTGGTCGGCGGCGCGGTCGTCGTCGGCGGAGTGGTCGTGGTCGTGCCGCCCGCCTCGACGAGTCCCCGGCTGCGGCCACCGCCACCGACCGACTTCGTCGGATCGACGGTGGTGGCGGGCTTCGCCGTCGTGGTCGGTGCCGCGGTCGTCGAAGGTGCTGCCGTCGTCGGCGGTGCGGTGCTCGGCGGTGCTCCGCTGCCCGGCGTCGTCGTCCCTGGGTTCGCTGCGGCCTGCTTGGCCTGCTCGTCCTGGACGACCTGCGCCGCGGTCACGGCCTCGGGGAGCTTGAGCTCGGAACGGAGCTTCTTCACCTCGGACTCGGCCTTGGTGCGAGCGGCGCCCTTCGGGATCTGACCGACGTCTTCGAGCACCGGACGGAAGCGCAGCTCGGCAGTCTTGCCGACCACGTCGAGCACCTGCTGCTGGTCCTTGGCGCCGGGAAGCTGGACGATGATCGTGTTGCCCTGTCGGGACACCTCGGGCTCGGCGACGCCCAGCGCGTCGACGCGCTTGCGGATGATGCCGATCGTCTGGTCGAGCTGCTCCGGCTTGACCGAGTTGTCGACCTTGCCGTTCTTGACCGGCTGCAGGTTGACCGCGATCCCGCCCTGCAGGTCGAGACCGAGCGTCGGGGACTTGCCCATGAGGATCGTGATCGCGAGCAGCCCATAGGCAACGACCATCGTCGTGATCATCACTCTGAGCGGGTGCTTGCGCATGGATGTCCTCGTCGGCGGGCCGGGTCAGGGTACCGGCCGGATCCCGGCTTGTGGCTGATGTCGGTCCCGCTCCTCTCCGGAGCGGCGTGGGGTCACTTCTTGCGGGATGCGGCCTTCGCCGTCGTCCGGCCACCACCCTTGGTGGGGCTGTCCTTCGTCGCCGCGCTGCGTGCGGCACCCACGCCGGTGCCCGACGCGCTCTTGGTCGAGCGGACGTCGACGGATCCCTCCGCATCGGACGCCGCCGCTGTGCTGGCGCCGGTCAGTCCACCGAGGAGCCCGCCACGGGACTTCTTCGCCGGGGCGCTGGCCGGATCGGGCTCCTCCAACGAGCGGGCGATCGAGGACTTCGCGACCCGGATCACGACGTCGTGGTCGATCTCGAGGTGGATGAGGTCGTCCTCGACGTGGGTGATCTGGCCGACGATCCCGCCGGTGGTGATGACCTCGTCGCCGACGCCGAGCTTCGACATGAGCTGCTGCTGGCGGGCCCGCTGCTTGCGCTGCGGCATCACCATCAGCCAGATCAGCAGGCCGAACGGGACGATCAGGATCAGGATGCCGAGCGGACTGCCGCCCTGGCTGTTGGCGGCGAGGACCGAAGCGAGGAGGTTCACAGTGCGGGAATGCTAGGTCGACGCACCCCGACGAGTGGAATCACCCCTGTTCGACCTGAGCGGTCCTCGCTGCCGGCCGGCTCAGCCGCTCGACGGCGGTCCTGCACCGAGCCCGGGGCCGGATCCGGACCAGACGGACGCGACCTCCGCACGGAGCTCTGCGAGGCGGCCGGCGCCGATCGCGGTGCGCATGCGGCCCACGAAGGTGAGCATCCACGTCAGGTTGTGCACGGTGCACAGCGATGCGGCGACCGGCTCGCCGACCGAGCACAGGTGCCGGAGGTAGCCGCGAGAGTGACGTCGGCACGTGCTGCAGGGGCAGGTCGCGTCGACGGGGTCGTCCGAACGGGCGAACTCGGACCGCTTCACGTTGAGGCGGCCTGCGTCGGTCAGCAACGTGCCGTGACGAGCGAGGCGGGTCGGCAGCACGCAGTCGAACATGTCGACGCCGAGAGCGACCGCCTCGACCATCGACACCGGGTCGCCGACACCCATCAGGTAGCGGGGCTGCTGCGATGGGAGGTGCTCGAGGGCGGCGGCGAGCGCCGGCAGCATCGCCTCCCTCGTCTCGCCGACCGAGAGCCCACCGATCGCGTAGCCGTCGAACTCGAGCGCCACGGTCCGCTGCGCGGACTCGACTCGCAGGTCGAGCTCGGTGCCGCCCTGCACGATCCCGAAGAGCGCCTGATCGACCGTGCGTCGGTGCGACCGCCGTGCCCGCGTCGCCCACGCGACGGTGAGCTCGAGTGCCTCGCGCAGTGCCTCACGGGTCGCGGGCAGCGATGCGCACACGTCGAGCACCATCTGGATGTCGGCACCGAGCAGCTCCTGCGCGGCGACCGCCCCCTCGGGCGACAGGAGGTGCGTGCTCCCGTCGTAGGTCGAGCGGAACTCGGCGCCACCGTCGTGCAGCTTCGGCCCGAGCGAGAACACCTGGTACCCGCCCGAGTCGGTGAGCGTCAGCCCGTCCCAGCCCATGAAGCGGTGGAGCCCGCCGAGCTCGGCGACCGCCGTCGCACCCGGCCGGAGCATCAGGTGGTAGGTGTTGGCGAGGACGACCTCTGCAGCCGTGCCGTCGGCGGCAGCGAGCGCGGCGAGGTCCCCGGTCATGAGCGACCTGATGCTGCCTCGCGTGCCGACGGGCATGAACACCGGGGTGCGGAAGGTGCCGCGGCTGGTCGCGACGGTCCCGGTGCGAGCGGCTCCGTCGGTCGCGTCGATGTCGACGGCGAGCCTCACGAGCCCTGCCCGATCGCGTCGGTCGGTGCGTCCGTCGGTGGGTCGGCGCGGGTGAGCAGCATCGCGTCGCCGAAGGAGAGGAACCGGTAGCCGTCGTCGAGCGCGAGCGAGTACAGCTCCCGCCACCGAGGACCGACGAAGGCCTCGACGAGCGCGAGGAGGCTGGTGCGGGGAAGGTGGAAGTTGGTCATCATCCGGTCGACGACAGCGAAGTGGAACCCGGGGGTGATGAAGAGGTCGGTCCGTCCGCTGCGCTCCCCCCGCGCGGCTCTCGACTCGAGCGCCCGCACCGAGGTGGTGCCGACTGCCACGACGCGACCGCCGTCGGACCTGGTCCGCAGCACCGCATCCCAGGTCTCGTCGGCGACGTGGTAGCGCTCGGTGTGGATCGCGTGGTCCTCGACCCGTTCGGTGGACAGCGGCCGGAAGGTGTCGAGTCCGACGACGAGCTCCACGTGCGCCGTCGCGACCCCGCGCGCCGCGAGTCGGTCGAACACGCGGGTGGTGAGGTGCAGTCCCGCGGTCGGAGCCGCCGCCGAGGCTGGACGCTCGGCGAACACCGTCTGGTAGCGCTCCGGATCGTCGAGCCGCTCGGTGATGTAGGGCGGCAACGGCATCTCTCCCGCGCGCTCGAGGGCGTCGAGGAGCCCCCCGTCGCTGTCGGGTCGGACGAGCTTGCGGCCCTCGCCCACGTCCTCGCCGACGAGGAAGCTGAGCCCTCCACCCACAGCGTCGACGACGTCGCCGGGGCGCATCCTCCGCGCGGGTCGGCACAACGCCTCCCACCACCGGTCGTCGCGCTCTTCGAGCAGGAGCACCTCGCCGGCACCGCCGGTCGTGCGTGTGACCGCCACCCTGGCAGGCAGCACGCGCGTGGTGTTGAGGACCAGCAGATCACCGGGATCGAGCAGGTCGGCGAGATCCGACACGTGGCGATGCCCCGGCGGGTGGCCCGTGCCGAGGTCGACGAGCAGGCGAGCAGCGTCGCGGGGCTCGATGGGCACCTGGGCGATCGCCTCCGGTGGCAGGTCGTAGTCGAGCTCGTCGGTGCGCATTCGGAGGGGTCGGGGTCGGTCGGGGTCGGTCGGGGCCGGTCGGGGTCGGTCGGGGCCGGTCGGGGTCGGTCGGCGACGATGCGGAGCGATCGGCGGCGGCCGGAGCGGAGCGACTGTTCAGAAGCCCATCGATCGGCCGACGATCTCCTTCATGATCTCGGTCGTCCCGCCGTAGATCGAGGTGATGCGGGCATCGGTCCACGCCCGCGCGATCGGGTACTCGTTCATGTACCCGTAGCCGCCGTGCAGCTGCACGCAGGTGTCAGCGGTGCGCTTCTGCAGCTCTGTGGTCCACCACTTGGCCATCGCGGCCTCCTCGGCGGTCAGCTCGCCGACGTTCAACGCGTCGACGCAGCGGTCCACGAACGTCTCGGCGATCGCGAGCTCCGTCGCCATCTCGGCGAGGCGGAAGCGGCTGTTCTGGAAGGTGCCGATCGGCTGGCCGAACGCGGTGCGCTCACGCGCGTACTCCGTGGTCCAGTCGAGCATCGCCCGGCAGTGGGCGACCGCCGCGACCGCGATCGACAGGCGCTCCTGGGGCAGGTTCTGCACGAGCAGCATGAAGCCCTCGCCCTCTCCTGCCAGGCGGTTCGAGACCGGGACGCGCACGTCGGTGAAGAACAGCTCGGCGGTGTCCTGGGCGTGCATGCCGACCTTGTCGAGGTTGCGGCCCCGCTCGAAGCCGTCCATGCCCCGTTCGACGATGACGATCGACATCCCCTTGTGCTTCTGGGTCGGGTCGGTCTTGCACGCGACGATCACGAGGTCCGCGTTGATGCCGTTGGTGATGAACGTCTTGGAGCCGTTGAGCACGTAGGTGTCGCCGTCACGGACCGCCGTGGTGGTCATCGAGGCGAGGTCCGATCCGATGCCGGGTTCGGTCATCGCGACGGCGGTGATGAGCTCACCCGCGGCGATCCCGGGGAGCCAGCGCTCCTTCTGCTCGTCGCTGCAGTACTCGGTGAAGTACGGCAGGCACACGTCGTTGTGCAGCGTCATGCCCAGGCCGTGCGGGACGAGATCCGCGCGTGCGAGCTCCTCGACGATCACCTGGCTGTAGCGGAAGTCGCTGACACCCGCACCGCCGTAGCGCTCCGGGACCGCCATCGCGAGGAACCCGGCAGCACCCGCCTTCGCGAAGACCGAGCGGTCGACGATCTCGGCGTCGGTCCACTCCTCGCGATGCGGGACCATCTCCCGGTCGAGGAACGTCCGGAACGCGTCACGGAACATGGCGTGCTCGTCGGTGAAGTTGCTGCGCTGCACGGGGGTGATCATCCCACGTCCGCACCCCGACGCCTGCACCTGTCAGCCCGCCCGTGGCGCAAACGGAACTTGTCGCCCACACGTCACGCAGGCGACCAGGACCTACAAGTTCACGGTCGCAAACGGAACTTGTCGCCCACACGTCACGCAGGCGACCAGGACCTACAAGATCTCTCGTCAGACGTCGAGCGCGAGCGCTCGGTCGAGCGGGGTCCGAGGAACAGGGTCAGTCGAAGAGGGAGGGATCCGCAGCGCCTGGCATCGCTGAGGGTGGCGGCACCATTCCCAGGTGCTGCCACGCCGCGGCGGTCGCGACCCGGCCCCGAGGCGTGCGGATGAGCAGGCCCTGCTGGATGAGGTAGGGCTCGTAGACGTCCTCGACGGTCTCGGATGGCTCGGCCACTGCGATCGCGAGCGTCGACAACCCGACAGGACCGCCGCCGAAGCGGCCGCACAACGACGCCAGGATCGACCGGTCAACCTTGTCGAGACCGAGCGCGTCGATGCCGAACATCTCGAGTCCGTGTCGGGCCGTCGACGCGTCGATGCGTCCGTCGCCTTCCACCTCGGCGACGTCACGCACGCGTCGCAGGAGGCGGTTGGCGATCCGCGGCGTCCCGCGCGACCGCCCGGCGATCTCCTCGGCGCCTGCCTCGTCGATGTCGGCACCGAGGATCGCCGCGGCGCGGACGACGATCGAGCAGAGGTCCTCGGGCTCGTAGTAGTCGAGGCGGGCCACGAGGCCGAACCGGTCGCGCAGCGGGCCGGTGATCAGACCGGTCCTCGTGGTCGCCCCGACGAGGCAGAAGCGCGGGAGGTCGAGGCGGATCGAGCGGGCAGCGGGCCCCTTTCCCAGCACGATGTCGAGCTGGAAGTCCTCCATCGCCGGGTACAGGACCTCCTCGATGGAGCGCGAGAGGCGGTGGATCTCGTCGATGAACAGGACGTCGCCATCGCCCAGCTTGGTGAGGATCGCGGCCAGGTCGCCCGGGCGCTCGAGCGCCGGACCGGAGGTGACGTGCATGGTCACGCCCATCTCCGTCGCGACGATCCCCGCCAGCGACGTCTTGCCGAGACCCGGCGGCCCTGCGAAGAGGAAGTGGTCCGCTGCCTGCCCGCGCCGGCGGGCCGCTTCGAGGATGACCGACAGCCGTCGCTTCAGCTCGGTCTGGCCGACGAACTCGGCGAGCGTTCGGGGGCGCAGCGTCGCCACAGCGTCGACCGCGCTGTCCTCAGGGGGTCCGCCAGTCCTGTCCGGACCCCCGGTCGGGCTCGCCGGCGGCGCCACGTCCTCGTCGCCGTCCTGAGGGAACGGGTCGAGCAGCTCCTCGCGGGCCATCAGGCCGCCGCCAGCCGCTGTAGGGCGTCACGCAGCATCTCGGAGCTGTCACCGTCGTCGGGCAGGTCGACGAGGACCCTGGCGATCTCGTCGGCCCCGTAGCCGAGCTCGGCGAGCGCCTCGCGCACGTCAGCGCGGGTCCCGCCGCTCGATCGACCCGACACGGCGGCGGCTGCTGCGACCGGATCGATCTCGCCGGCCTGCAGCTTCGACTTCAGCTCGACGAGGAGGCGGGCCGCGGTCTTGCGACCCACGCCGGGGACCAGGCAGAGCGCAGCGACGTCGTCGGCGGCGAGGATCCTGCGCAGCTCCGTCGGCGAGTGCACCGACAGGATCGCGAGCGCCAGCGACGGTCCCACCCCGTGGGTCGCGATCAGCACCTCGAACACGCGGCGATCGTCGATCCGTGCGAAGCCGTAGAGCGTCTGCGCGTCCTCGCGCACCTGGTGGTGGATGTGCAGGAACACCTCGGAGCCGGGCTCGCCCGCTGCTGCGGCGGTGGCAGGAGTGACCTGCACCCGATAGCCGATCCCGGCGACCTCGACGAGCAGCTCCGTGGCGTCGCGGTCCAGCAGACTCCCGCGAACTGACCCGATCACAGCACTGACCCGATCACAGCACTGGCCCGATCACAGCACTGGCCCGATCACAGCACTGGCCCGATCACCGCACTGGCCCGATCACAGCACTGGCCCGATCACAGCACTGGCCCGATCGGGCGGGGCCCCAGAAGGCGACGTGGGTGAGCGCCACCGCCGCTGCGTCGGCAGCATCGGGCGGGCTCGGCGGCGCCGGGAGGTCGAGGAGGATCTGCACCATTCGCTGCACCTGCTGCTTGTCGGCGTCACCGTGACCGGCGACGGCGTCCTTCACCTGGTTCGGGGAGTACTCCGCGACCTCGATCCCGCGTGCAGCCGCCTCGGCCATCAGCACCCCCGACGCCTGTCCGACACCCATGGCGGTGCGCACGTTCACCTGGAACAGGACTCGCTCGACCGCGACGGAGACCGGCGCGAACTCGTCGAGGAGCGAGCGGAAGTCGTCGCGCAGCTCGGCCAGTCGACGCGGCACGTCGTGCGATGCCTCGGTTCGCAGCACCCCGAGCGCTGCAGCGCGCGGCGTCCCGCCATCGGTGCGCAGCACGCAGTAGCCGCAGCGCGACAGACCGGGGTCGACACCGAGCACGAACACAGGTTCGACCGTAGCCCGCTGGATGTCCCGCTCGGTGGACCCTACAGATCTGAAGCGATCGGCCGATACCAGCAGGGATGGCTCCCCCGCTCCGTCCCGACCGTCCCGCGCCCGGAGCCACCCGAGCGGCTCCGTCGCCGTCGATCGCGGGTCCTCCTGCACCGTCGTCACCAGCCGCACCGTTGGTCGTGCTGGAGCACGTGGCGCATCGGTTCGGCTCGACCGACGCCCTCGTGGACCTGTGCTTCGAGGTGCCAGATGGGCGCATCACCGTGCTGCTCGGACCGAACGGTGCCGGCAAGACCACCGCGATGAGGGCGATCACCGGTGCGATCGCGCCGATGTGGGGGACGGTCAGGACCTTCGGCCTCGACCCCGACGACGACGGCCACCTGGTCCGCCCGCGCTGCGGTGTCGTGTCCGCGAAGCCGGCCCTCTACGACCGCCTCGACGGGTGGGACAACCTCCGCTACGCGGCCCAGCTCTACGGACTCGGGCGCGAGGCGGATGCCCGCCTCGGAGCCGCTGCGGAGCGGTTCGGGATCGCCGATGCGCTGGACCAGCTCGTCGGCGGCTACTCGACCGGCATGAAGACGCGGCTCGCGCTGGCACGCTCCGTCCTGCACGACCCGGAGCTGCTCCTGTTCGACGAGCCGACCTCCGGGCTGGATCCCGAGTCGAGCCACGCGGTGCTCGAGCTGATCCGGGAGATGACCACCGACGGACGCACCGTGGTCATGTGCACCCACCTCCTCGCCGAGGCGGAAGGGCTCGCGGACCACGTCGTGGTGATGGACGCAGGTCGTGACCTCGTCTCGGGCACGCCGGGCGAGCTCACACGCCGGTTCTGGCCCGACCCGATCCTGACCCTGGACGCCGAGGACCCACGACTGCTCGACCGCGCCGCCTCGTTCCCCGGCGTCGCCGGATACCGCCGCGACCCCGCCGGCGCACGACTCGAGATCGACGACGTCGCACGTGTGGCCGACATCGTGGCGTCGCTCGTGGCTGACGGCGTCCGACTCACGCGGGTCGAACCGCACGTGCCGACCCTCGAGGACCTCTACTTCACGATCCGTCGCCAGGCGGGCGCCACGATCGACCACCCTGGGAGACCCGTCGTGAGGACATCGGGTCGAACCCCGCACGGGCTCGAGCCGATCTGCGCCCGTGACGGCGATGCCAGCCGAGAACCCCTCGGCCGGCCCGGACAGCTCGGCCGGCCCGGACAGCTCGGCCGGCCCGGACAGCCCACACGCCAGGACGTGCGAGCAACCCGATGACCACCATCGAGATGCAGGGCCCCGGAGCCGACCGTGGGCGACCGGCACGCACGGCGCGGCACTCGCGTCGGACGCGCGCTGCGCGCGACTTCGACCGGCACCGCATGTGGATC
>JAFDWA010000240.1 GCA_018268735.1 Actinomycetota bacterium
GAGATGGTTCGACGCGGGATCGCCCCATCTCGCTCGGCCGCCGCCCGGATGGTTGACGACTCCAAGGTTCTGGTGTCGGGAAGCCTTGCGACCAAGGCGGGGCGGTTGGTGGGCACCGACGAGCCGCTCGTCGTCCTCGGGCCTCCGCCGCGCTTCGTCGGCCGCGGGGGGGAGAAGCTCGCCGCGGCCATCGTGGGCTGGGCTCTCGACCCGTCCGGGCTGCGGGTCCTCGACGCCGGCGCCTCCACCGGCGGCTTCACCGACTGCCTCCTCCAGCACGGTGCAGCGTCGGTCACCGCGCTCGACGTGGGCCACGGGCAGCTCCACGAGCGCCTTCGGGCCGATCCGAGGGTGGAGGTGGTCGAGCGGACCAACCTCCGCCACGTCGATCCCGGCTCGTTCCCGACCTTCGACGCGGTCGTCGCCGACCTGTCGTTCATCTCGCTGCGCACGGTGATGGACGTCCTCGTCGGGTCCGCCGCGGTGGGTGGATGGCTCGTGCTCCTCGTGAAGCCCCAGTTCGAGGCCGGTCGCAGCGAGGTGTCGCGAGGTCGCGGCGTCATCGCCGATCCGCAGGTGTGGCGACGGGTGCTGGAGGAGGTCGTGGCGGTTGCGGATCGCTGCGGGTCGACGACAATGGGAGTGATGGTCTCACCGCTGCACGGTGCTGATGGCAACACCGAGTTCCTCCTGCACCTGCAGCGACAGGCATCCGATCCAACCCGCTGCGTCGCCGCCGGTTCTGGTGGGAGCGACCAGAGCGGAGTTGAAGGGATGATCGACGGGGCGATCCACGCTGCGGTCGAACGGGACGAGGCGGCACGATGAGCACCTTCGGCCTCGTCCTGCACAAGACCCGCGCCGGTGAGCTCGCCGCGGCCACGGTGTCGTGGCTCCGCGACCGCGGCCACGAGGTCCGGGTCGTCGACGAGGACGGCGACGTGCTGGGCGAACCGGAGCTCTCCGTGCCCGCCGAGGACCTCGCACGCGGCGCCGACCTGGTCGTGAGCCTCGGTGGCGACGGCACCATGCTGAGAGCGGTCGAGCTCGCCGTGACCGAGGACGTTCCGGTGCTCGGGGTCAACCTCGGCCAGCTCGGCTACCTCACCCAGGTGGAGCCGACCGGTGTTCGCATGGCGCTCAAGCGGTTCCTCGCCGGCTCCTACTCGATCGAGGAGCGCATGCGCCTCGATGCCCACGTCGACGGCCCGGACGGCCCCCGCCTCGCCGGCGCGCTGAACGAGGTCGTGGTCGAGAAGTCCGAGATGGGCCACACGGTCCGCCTCGAGGTCCACCTCGACGGGCGCCCGTTCACCTCGTACGTCGCCGACGGACTCATCCTGTCGACGCCGACCGGCTCGACGGCGTACGCCTTCTCGGTCCGTGGGCCGATCGTGGATCCCCGACACCAGGCCGTGCTGATGGCGCCGGTCGCCGCGCACATGCTGTTCGACCGGTCGATCGTTCTGCGCCCCGACTGCGAGGTCCTGGTGAGGGTTGACGGTGGTCGTGCCGCCGGCGTGTCAGTGGACGGGCGACCGCTGCAGCGCCTCGAACCGGGTGAGTGCGTCCGCTGCACGGCGAGCGATCGTCCGGCCCGGCTCGTGACCTTCGGTGAGCGGAACTTCCACTCGGTGCTGCGAGAGAAGTTCCAGCTGGGTCCACGCTGAGCGCTGTTCCCTCTACGCTCCGGTCTCGTCATGCTCGTCGAACTGGCCGTGCGCAACCTCGGGGTGATCGCCGAGTCCCGCATCCCGCTCCTGCCGGGGCTCACCGCGGTCACCGGTGAGACGGGCGCGGGCAAGACCATGGTGGTCGAGGCGCTCGGCCTGCTGGGTGGTGGACGGGCCGATCCCGCTCGTGTCCGTGCAGGCGCAACGGAGGCCGTGATCGAGGGGATGTTCGTCGAGGGCCCCGACGACAGCTCCGACCAGGGCGTCGACGATGCGCCTGAGCACGTCCTGCGACGACACGTCCCGGCGTCGGGTCGCTCCCGCTCGTACGTCGACGGTGCGCTGTCGACCGCGGGGGAGCTCGCTGCGGTCGGTGCGGCCTGGATCGAGATCCACGGCCAGCACGCCCAGATGGCGCTCGCTCAGCCACGCCACCAGCGAGAGGCGCTCGACCGCTTCGCCCGCATCGACCTCACCGCGCTCGTGGCCGCACGACAGGCGGTCGCCGATCTCGAGCGACGTCTCGAATCGCTCGGTGGCGATGAGCGCGCTCGTGCACTCGAGATCGACCTGCTCCGCTTCCAGGTGGACGAGATCGAGGCGGTTGGCCCGGTCCCGGGTGAGGAAGAGCGCCTGGCCGGGGAGGAGGACGTCCTCGCCGACGCGGTGGCGCACCGCGACGCCGCCTACCGGTCGATCGAGCTGATCGGCGCGGACGGCGCTGCTTTGGACTCGTTCGCCGCCGCGCTCGACGCGCTGCGGGGGCGTGCCCCGTTCGAGGCCCTGGTCCGACGCCTCGACGACGTCGTCCCGGAGCTGCACGACGTCCTCGGCGAGCTCCGCGACCTCGTGGAGTCCATCGAACCCGATGACGAGCGCCTCGCCGAGATCCGTGGACGGCGCCAGCGCATCGTCGAGCTGCGTCGCAAGTACGGCGAGGACATCGACGAGGTGCTGGCCCATCAGCGCCGCGCTGCGAGTCGCCTCGAGGACCTGGAGTCGCTCGATGCCACGCGTGCCGACGTGCTGGCGGAGCTCGATGCGGCGCGAGCTGCCGCTGCTGCAGCAGCAGGAGTCGTCGGAGCAGCACGGCGGGAGGCGGCTCCCCGGCTCGCGGCTGCGCTCGTGGAGGTGCTCTCGGAGCTCGCGCTGCCGACCTGCAGGGTCGAGGTCGCCGTCGTCGACCACCACGAGGACGACGGTGCCGGTGACGATGTCGAGATCCTCATCTCCACGAACCCGGGAGCGCCTCTCGGCGGCATCGGCCGAGTCGCGTCCGGTGGCGAGCTCAGCAGGGTGATGCTCGCTCTGCGGTTGGTGTTGAGCGGCGGTCCCGACGTCATGGTGTTCGACGAGGTCGACGCCGGTGTGGGTGGAGAGGCCGCCACGTCGGTCGGCCGAGCGCTGGCTCGCCTCGCTGCCGACCGGCAGGTCCTCGTGGTGACGCACCTTCCCCAGGTGGCGGCGTTCGCCGACCAGCACCTCCTCGTCTCGAAGGAGGTCGTCGGCTCTTCGACGGTGACGGTGGTGGAGTCGCTCGACGACGACGGCCGCGTCGTCGAGCTCAGCAGGATGATGACCGGCCGTCCGGGATCGACGACGGCACGAGATCACGCAGAGGAGCTCCTCGCCACGTCGTCGGGTCGGAGGGTGCGCGGATGACCGGCATCTTCCGGCGTCGTGATGTCGCCGGGTCCGACGACGTCACGATCTCCGGCACGGCACGGGTGGACGAACGGACCAAGCGGCTCGTCACCCGCCTCAGCCCTGGCGACATCGCTGTCATCGACCACGAGGACATCGACCAGGTCGCAGCGGAGAGCCTGGTCGCCGCACAGCCCGCAGCGGTCCTGAACGCCGCAGCCTCCTCCTCCGGGCGCTATCCCAACGAAGGTCCGCTGCTGCTGCTGCGCGCGGGGATCCCGCTCGTCGACGGAATCGGCGCCGATCTGATGGCGACGCTGAGCGATGGGGACGTGGTGACGATCTCCGGCGACGAGGTCGTGTGCGGGGACGTCGTCGTCGGGTCGGGGGTGCGTGAGGACGAGGCGGCGATCCTCGAGATCCACGAGCGCAGCAAGTCGACGCTCGCCG
>JAFDWA010000241.1 GCA_018268735.1 Actinomycetota bacterium
GACGACCAGCCGTCAGACCGCAACGTCCTGGGAGGACCGCTGCAGGAGTGCGGCACCGACCCCCTCACCGGGTTCTTCCGCGACGGGTGCTGTCGCACCGGTGCTGGGGACCTGGGCAGCCACACGATCTGCGCGGTCATGTCGGCGGAGTTCCTCGCGCACCAGCAGTCGATCGGCAACGACCTGGTCACCCCGGTCCCGGCGTTCCGCTTCTCCGGTCTGGTGCCAGGTGACCGCTGGTGCGTCACGGCACGCAACTGGCTCCGCGCACACCTCGACGGCGCTGCCGCACCGGTCGTGCTCGCCGCGACGAACGAACGGGTGCTGGAGGTCGTGCCGATCGACGTGCTGCGAAGCCACGCGGTCGACGTCCCCGACGATCCCAGCTCCCTCGACGACTGAAGCGCAGCGGCTGGCGATCACCAGGTGATCAGATCGGGACGGGCATCCGCGAGGAGCTCGTCGCGGTCCTCGTCCAACGCGAAGCCCGCAGCGATGACCGCTTCGGTGGCCGACGCGTACTCGTCGAGGTAGTCCTCCACGGCGGCCCAACGGGTCCGAAGGGCGTCCTCCGACGCCGGCAGCGTCCGACCGAAGAGCTGGCAGATCCGGCTCGACCCCGGCGCCGCCAAGCCCGACAGCACCTCGACCGCCACGTCGACGCACGGGGTGCGCACCCCACCGGTCGCGTTGCCCACGTCGTCGGTGACGAACCTCGGCGCGCCGTCACGGTCCTCGACGTCGATGCGCGCAGCCGAAGGCGGCACCCCATCTCCCAGCACCCACTCCTCGAGCCGTCGCAGCGCCGCGCGGACCACGAACCGCTGCTGGCCGCGGTTCACGGGATCCTCGCAACCGAGCAGCTCCTCGAACTCGCCGACGATCGAACGGTCCGCGTGCGCGGCGCCGGCCACCTCCCAGAGCCGGAAGCGGTCGCCGTCGTCCTGACGGGCGGGCAGGAAGCGGAGGTGGCCCATCAGGTCGGTCTCGGTCTCGACGACCATCACCGGCGCGTCGAGGTCGGTGCGGATCCGCATCGGTGGATCGTCCCTCCCCGCCTCCAGGTCGACACCGCGACCAGCCTCGCCGAGCGGCATCGTCGGCCCGCCCCGACTGTGGATCAGGAAGCCGTCGAAGCGCCGGGTCGACGGCTGGACGCCGTTCACGTACGTCGTGAGCGCGTAGGCCGACTGCGACTCGCCGACAGCCAGGAACCGCTGCGGCGACAGGTCGCCGATGACCGGGTTGCCCGGAGCCGCAAGGGCGTCGACGGTGCTCGTGAACATGCCGTAGCAGTAGGCGTCCCCAGGGTGCGACAGCGACCCGTATCGCTGCGGGTCCGCCTCCTGCAGCGCCTGCAGCCGGATGCCGCCCTTGCCGCGGTCTGGGTCAGCGCCGTCGACCGCGACGAGCGGCGGCGCCGGGACGATCCCCGACCACTGCGCGGACACGCCGACCCACACGTGTCCCCGACGCATGAGCTCCGGGGCGAGGAAACCGTACAGCGGAGCGGCGTCCGCTCCGCTGCTGACGTTGAGCCACTCGACGACCACCGTGCTGCTGCAGTCAGCCGCGTCGGCGGGACGACGCACCACGATCCGGGTGGCGAACGGGGCCGCGGCGACGACCTCCAGGCTCCAGCGTCCGTCAGGGCTGCATCCCGAGGGTGCGTCGTAGGAGACGGCGGATCCGCTGCAACGCCACTCTGTCTCGACGTACCCGTGGTCACGCAGGCGCGGTGCCCCCATCGACGCGGTGAGCACGGTGCGACCACCGCCGACGAGCGGCTCCAGGACGGTCATCGCAGCGTCGCCATCGCTCGGCATCGGCATTCCTCAGCAGCCCACGCCGTCGATCTCAGGCGATGCCGACGGCGAACGCGACACCCGCTCCGATCACGATCGAACCGAGCGCCGCCCTGACCGCTGGACGCCGCGACACGACCTGGCCGACACCCACCCCGGCTGCGTGCAAGGTTGCGGTCGCGACGACGAACCCGGCCACATACGCGATCGGCTCGGCGGCGTAGGGCGCCTCGGTGCCGTGGGCGTGGCCGTGGACGAACCCTGCCACCGCCACCAGCGCGAGGGCGAGCTCGGGTCTGGTCAGGGTCCCGGCGACGAGCGCGGCACCGAGCGCGACGACCGACAGGGCGATCGCGAGCTCGCCACCCGGAAGCGGCATCCCAGCCATGCCCAGCGCACCGCCCAGCACCATCGCGGCGACGAACGCCCCTGGGACGGCGAACGGTCGATGGATCACCGCAGCGAGCACACCGACGGCGACCATCGCGAACACGTGGTCGGGTCCGAGGAGCGGATGCAGCAGGCCGCTCCAGACCGCTCCCGTGCCCTGACCGGTGTGGGCAGCCGCCGGCAGTGCGTCCAGGACCGCTGCCACGACGACCGCAGCAGCGAGGATCGCGATCCGTGAGCCCGAGACGGCCGCCGCCTCGGGGTCGACGGCATCGGTCGCCACCGAGCAGCGCCGCTCCAGGTTCTCACTCGACATGTCGGTCCTCCTGCGCGTGGAGCGGGTCGCTCCGCAGCGGCCGACCCTAACCGGGTAGAGGAAGTCCTTGCATCGGGCCTCGGTCACAGGGTAAGAAACAAACCGGCGGGTCGGTTTCTTGGCCGCAGACCGACGACACGCACCACACCGCATCCACAGATCCCCATCACCAGACACCCCTCCGCCCGCACACAGCGACCCACACGACCGGCGCTCGACAGAAGGGACGACGCAGTCGATGGCCCCACGGACACCGAGGACCCAGGAGGACCGCAGCGCGGCCACCCAGCTGGCGCTCCTCGACGCCACGATCGACTGCCTCGTCGAGTACGGCTATGCCGGGACGACGACCCGTCTCGTCGCTGACCGCGCAGCAGTCTCCAGGGGAGCCCAGACCCACCACTACCCCACCAAGCGGGACCTCGTCGTCGCGGCCATCGAGCACCTCTTCGACACCCATGCGCGGCAGTTCACCGAGGCCTTCCAGCGAGTGCCGGAGGAGGACCGCACCCTCGACCGCGCCGTCGACGCGCTGTGGCACATCGTGTCCGGGCCGCCGTTCGCCGCGGTGCTCGAGGTGGTCGTGGCGGCCCGCACCGACGACGAGCTCCGCACGATCGTCCACGGCGTCGCAGCGAACCTCCGCCACACCGTCGTCGAGCTGCTGCTGTGGTTCTCCCCCGAAGTCGACGACCCGGTCGTCGCGGCGCGCATCGTCGACCTCGCGTTCACCCTCGTGCAGGGCGCCTCGGTGTCGCGCATGGAGGGGTTCGGCGATCCCGACGAGGTCATCCACACCGCCACCGTGCTCGCCCGCTACGTCACCGGCCTCGTGACGCCGACCAGCACCACCAGACCGACCAGCACCGCCAGACCGACCAGCACCGCCAGACCGACCAGCACCGCCAGACCAGCATCGTCCAGTGAACCGACCGGAGGAGCCCGATGACCGCAACCGACACCCAGACCCGAGCCGAGCACCGTCGACCATCGGCCACACGCCACATCCCGGTCCGACGCCTCCAGGACCGCCACTCCGACCACGAGCTGTCGGAGTGGATCGTGCCGGGTGATCCGATCTTCAGCCACTTCCTCGCAACCCTGTCCGCCGTGTTCCCCAAGGGCGAGGAGTTCTTCGTCGCCTCGGTCCGACGACACCGCGACGCCGTGGCTGACAACCCGACCCTGAAGGCACAGGTCAAGGGCTTCATCGGTCAGGAGGCGATGCACTCCCGGGAGCACCGCGACATCA
>JAFDWA010000242.1 GCA_018268735.1 Actinomycetota bacterium
TGCCGGGCGCCGCACGGCGAGGACGCACACCGCACGCATCTCCTGGACGAGGTCGTTCAGCTGCTCCTCGAGCTCGCCGAGCTCGTCGGCCATGCCGGGATCGTTGAAGTAGACGGCCGCGTAGGCCAAGTCGACCATGACCTCCGAGGCATCCTTCGCCTCGGCGAGCATGGCCCTGAGACTTCGGGGCCGGTCATCCATATCGTCCACCGAGGATACGCGTCCGTGGGACGGCACTGCTGCTGATCCTCCACCGCCGCCTCCCGGACGCCGGTGAGCGACGGCTCACGTGGGGATCGCGACCGCCAACTGCCGCACCTCGGCGAGCAGGCGGCCGGACGCGTCCCACACCGAGCCGTGCTCCACGATGTAGCCGTCGTCGGCGAGCGGGCTCGAGAACCGCACGAAGCACCAGGGACGGTCGGCGGGGTCGAGCGCAGGTGACGGGCGGCCACGGAAGTGCACCGTCAGGTCCACGGTCGGCACGGCGAGCGGCTCGGCGACGCGGCTGAACACCGGAGGCAGCCACGCGTCGGCCATCGCGACGAGGACCACCTCGTCGAGGGGTGGCGACTCCCGCAGGCGCAGCCATCCCGCGCAGTCGGCGGTGGATCCCTGCTGCGCAGCGAACGGCGTCGCCCCGAAGCCCCAGCGCAGCTCGTAGCGGGAGCGCATCGGGATGTCGCGCTCGGGGTCGACGGAACGCGCCTCGATGCGGGACCAGTGCGCCACGGGGCCTCCGTCGGGTCGGTCCGGCAGCCCGCCGGTCTCGTCGAAGGTCAGGCCACCTTGCTGCGGCACGCCCAGGGCGACCAGCGCGAGCACCAGGAGGCGACCGTCCTGGGTCATGCGGGCAGATGCCGTGGTCACCGTACGGCCCACCCGCTCGATGGTCACCTCGATCTGCACCGGACCATCGGTCGGCGGTCGCAGGAAGTGGAACGTGGCCGACAGCGGGCGTCGTCTGTCGTCGTCGACGGCTGCGATCACTGCTCGCAGCACGACCGCCGCGACATAGCCGCCGTTCGGCCCGACGACGATCCACCAGCGAGGCGAGATCCGGCCGCTGAACCGTCCCCCGCCGAGCGCCTCGACAGCGGTGTCCCGCTCGAACTCGGTCGATCCGTCCAGGACGAGATCTCCCAACGCATCGGGCACCGCGGGTGGGCCGGTCACCGGGCGAACTCCCACCGGCCGCCGTCGCGGGTGGTCTTGAGGATGCGCCGTGCAACCGTGTGGATGTGGACCTCGTCGGGTCCGTCGTAGATGCGCCCGAAGCGTGCCGTGCGGTACATGAAGCTGAGCGGGGTGTCGTCGGTCAGGCCCATCGCCCCGTGGACCTGCACCGCCCTGTCGATGACGTTGTGGAGCATCCGAGCGCCGAGGACCTTGATGGTGCCGATCTCGACGCGCGCCTGCTCGCCGCGGTCGATCGCCGCAGCAGCGTGCAACGTGAGCATCCGACAGGACTGGATCTCCGCGTACGACTCGAACACGTGGGACTGCATGAGCTGCTTCGCAGCGAGGGGCTCGCCGAACGCCTCACGTGAGCTCAACCGGTCGCACATCAACTCGAACGCGCGCTGGGCCTGGCCGAGCCAACGCATGCAGTGGAAGATCCGACCGGGGCCGAGTCGCTCCTGCGCGATCACGAACCCGTGCCCGCGGGGACCCAGCAGGTTGGCCGCCGGCACCCGGACGTCGGTGAGTCGGATCTCGCAGTGCCCGCCACGGATGCCGAGCACCGGCGTCTCCCGCACGATCTCGTAGCCGGGTGCATCGGTGGGCACGATGATCATCGAGAAGGCGAGGTACGGCGAGACGTCGTCGCCTTCGGTGCGGCACATCACCGTCGTGTACGCGGCGACGTTCGCGCCGGTCGTGAACCACTTGTGCCCGTCGATCACCCACTCGTCGCCGTCGAGGACAGCGGTGGTCCTGAGCTGCGTGGGATCGGAGCTCGCCACCTCCGGCTCGGTCATCGCGAAGCTGGGTGAGACCTCCCCCTGCACCAGCCGATCGAGGTAGCGCTCCCGCCACTCCGCCGAGGCGTAGCGGTCCAACATGATCGAGTCCTGCAGGGTGTAGGTCCCGAGGGCGATCTGGCCGAACTCGCTGCGACCCTGCACCTCGTTGACGTACACGTAGTCCATGAACGGCAGCCCGCCGCCACCCAGCTCCTCGGGATGGCCGAGCGCCCACAGCCCCGCCGCCTTGGCATCGGCCTGCAGGTCGCGGATGCACTCGCGCGCCTCGACGCCGCCCTCGTGGAGCACGGGCTCGGACGGCTCCACCCGTTCGCGCATGAACGCCTCGACCTCGTCGCGCACTCCCCGCACCGATGCCGGCACCTCGAAGCTCATCGTCGGTCCCCCTGGTCTCCGTGTCCATCCCGGCCATCGCGCCGCTGGCGCAGGCGCGGCGGCCGCTACCGTGGGCACGTCGACCTTCGACAGGCCGGCACGCCACGGACCGGTCGCACGCACCGGGCACATCGAGAGGATGCCATGTCACGCAACCCGATCCTGACCGACAAGGCGTTCGGCCTCGACGGCGAGAGCGGCGCTGGCGGCCTGTCGCCCGCCGAGGAGTGGCAGCGCGCACAGGGGATGGGCGCCGGCCAGCCGACGACCTCGGTGCCGCCCACCGCTGCGATGCCCGGTGCCCCACCCGTCGGAGCGACCAGCGGATCCGCCGGTGGCGCGGACGCTGCGCTGGCGCGCCGCGGCATGGGCCGACTGCCCGCAGCGACCGACGGCAAGGTCATGACGATGGGCGGCGTCGCGTCTGCGTCGCTCGTGCTGTTCGTCTTCCTCTTCGTCGCGGCGGCCGCCGGGTGGCGCTCGGTCGTCGTGACACCCGACCCGCTCGGACGGGTCGACCAGAGCGGCAACCCTGTCTACAGCGCCGCGCTGCAGCACCCGTGGCTGCTGTTCGTCGGCATGTTCGTCGGGCTCGGCCTGGCGTTCCTGACGGCGTTCAAGCCACAGCTCGCCCGCTTCACCGGCATCCTCTACGCCCTCTGCCAGGGCTACGTGATCGGTGCGATCTCGGCGTACTACGGCGCGCAGTTCCCCGGGATCGTCGCCCAGGCGATCCTCGCCACGCTCGGCGTGTTCGTCGTCATGCTGGCGCTCTACGGGCTGCGCGTCCTGCGAGCCACACCGAAGTTCGTCAAGGGCGTGATCGCCGCGACGTTCGGGATCATGGTGGTCTACGGGGTGATGCTGATCGCCAACCTGTTCGGGATCGGCGAAGGCTTCTGGACCAGCGGCTCACCGCTCGGGATCGTCATCAGCCTGGTTGTCGTCACGATCGCGGCGATGAACCTGATCCTCGACTTCGACTTCATCGAGCGCGGCCAGCAGATGGGACTCCCCCGCTACATGGACTGGTATGCAGCGTTCGGCTTGCTCGTCACGCTGATCTGGCTCTACCTGGAGATGCTGCGACTGCTCGCCCGCCTGCGCCAGTGACCCCCTCGGGTGCGGCGTCGCGGTCGGCCTAGCTTCCGTTGGTGGACCAGTGCCACGGCTCCGACGGCAGGTTGTAGAAGCCGAACCTCGCAGCGTTCGCGGCGAGCCACACGAACGCCGGGTCGGACCGTGAGGTGATCAGGCGTCCCGACGACTGCAGGTCCATCGCAAGGCCACGCTCGTGCATCGAGGTGCCCGGCCTGGCGGTCGGAGGGATGCACTGCGACGCAGGCATCTGGTAGATCGCGTAGTCGCTCGTGCCGCAGTTCGC
>JAFDWA010000243.1 GCA_018268735.1 Actinomycetota bacterium
CGCCGCGTACTGGTTCACGAAGGGCTGCACCTGCAGGGACCGTCCAGCGTCGGAGTACGTGTATCGAGGCATCCGCACCGGCGAGCGTCCCCCACCCGAGGGTGCCGCGAGGGACGACTTCGCGATCACCAGCTTCGAATCGGTCGCGAAGGCGCATCCGGGGTGGGTGCTGAACATCGAGATCAAGGGCAAGGCACCTGAGGCCGTTCCCGCAGCGAACGAGCTCGCCCGGCTCGTGCGGACGTTGGACCTCACCGACCGCGTCGTGGTGACGTCCTTCGACGACGCCGTCGCCGAGGCGTTCGCGACCGCCGCCCCGGGAGCGGCGATCACCCCCGGGCTCGGGGCGACGACGGCCTACGTCCTGTCGTCGACGCTGCCACCGTCGGGTCGGAAGATCCTGCAGGTCCCGCCGTCCTACGAGGGCCTCGATGTCGTCACGCCGGAGCTCGTGGCTCGGGCGCACCGCGACGGGCTGGTGCTGTGGGTCTGGCCCGACGACGCGAAGTGGGAGACCTCCGAGGGCTACAGCAAGCTGCTCGACCTCGGCGTCGACGGCATCAACGCCGCCGATCCGGCGACGGCGCTCAAGGTGGTCCGCTCCCGCTCCTGAGCGAACCGAGCCGATCGAACCACCGGAGCGGACCGAACGCGTCGATCACGCTGCTGAACGACACCACCTCGCTCAGCAGGTTCAACCCCAGCACCACGCCCAGGAGCATCCAGCGGTGCAGCGGGCTGTGCACGACCTGCAGAGCGGCGATCGCACACATCGCACCCATCACGTTCGCACCGGCGTCACCGAGCATGAGCCGCTCACGCAGCTCGGGGACGAGCAGCCCGAGTCCGGCACCGACGACGAGCGCCGGAGCGAGGAGCTCCGGATCGCTCGACGCCGCAGCCAGGATCACGAAGGTGACGGAGGTGGCCTTGGTGGTGCGGCCGGGTGCCCGGTCGAGGAGGTTGCCGAGGTTCGCTGCCAACGCCAGGGTCGCACCGTCACGCACCACACCCAAGGGGCTGGATTCGGTCTGGCCCAGCATCGAGACGCTGAGCACGCCGACGACGGCGCCGCCGATCAGCTTCAGGACCCCGGTCGTGGTCCGGCCGTGGCGCAGGGCGGCGAGGTGGCCCCTGAAGCCACCCGACTGACCGGCGCCGGCGACGTCGTCGAGGAACCCGAACAGCGCAAAGCCCATCGCTGCGACGAGCGTTGCGGATCCCGTCCGAGTCCACGCGACGCCACCGTGGTCACCGGCGTCGATGATCCGACCCGACACGACGACCAGCATCAACGGGAACACGACCACCAGGCCGGCACCGGTGACGACCTGAGCACCCCGGTAGTTCGTCCGACGCAGCGGCTCGACGTCGAGCGCATCGGCTGCGAGCAGCCACGACGCGGCGCCCATGACCGCGCCCACGGCGAGTCCGACCAGGACGCCGATCACGCGTCAGCGTCCTCGCCGCGTGGTCGCAGGCCGAGTGCGAGGTACGCGGTGTACGGCAGTGCGACGGTGAGCATCAGCGCGGGGATCGACACACCGGAGTCGTTCGCGATCCAGGCGACGATCCCGAGGGTCATGCCCGACACCCCGAACGCCTTGAAGCCGAAGTGCTCCTCGTGGAGCCGTCGCAGCATCCTGTTCGGACGCCAGGTGAGGTAGCCGATGAAGAGCAGCGCGACCGGGATCACGAGCGTCCAGATCGTGGAGGTGAGGATGCTGAGGTTCGCCTCGATCTTGCGCTGAAGGATGATCCCTCCTCCCCCGTCGATCAACTTCTGGGCAAAGCGACCGAGGTGGGTGCGCGACTCCACGGGACGGGCGAGGTCGATCGCTGCGAACACGACGAGGGCGCCGGCGGTGCACGCTCCGATCACCGCTGCCACCCGCCACCTGACCCGCCTTCCGAGGAGCAGCAGCATGCAGACCGAGAAGGCAGGGATCGTCGAGATCACACCTCCGACGTCGGAACCCCATGCCGGCGCTCCGTCGAGCACGATGACGACGGCGAAGACGGCGATCGCCACCAGGCTGCGACCCAGGTCGCCGGATCCCGGTCGCCGACGTCGCCAGATCTCCCAGCCGCCGGTCACGACGATGAGCGCGCAGATGGTGAGGATCGAGAAGGCCTGGTTGCCGTAGCCGGCGAACCGACCGGCGACGATCGGCGAGTAGCCGAAGGGCGTGTTCAGCTGCAGGTTGCCGCCGGTGACGACGTCGACGCCGAGGACAGCGACCCCGAGGAGCGCGACGAGCACCGGTGCAGCAACAGGATCCCAGCCACGGGTGGGCCACGATGCCCCTGCCACGACGAGGGATGCGGCACCGAGTGCCAGGGAGTAGCTGATGAGCGTGAACGGGCTGTAGGGCAGCAGTCCGGAGAGGTACATGACCGTCGGTCCGGCCATGACGGCGAGCGCCCACAGCTGCAGGGGCTTCGAGAGCCGTCCGTCGCCTCGACCGACCGCCCACATCACGCACGCGAGCAGCGCGACGAGGACCACGATGAACTCGACGGTGACCGGGCCGGTGGCGCCGTCCCTGAACAGCGCCCGCTCGTTGGCACGGATCATCGTCGCGATGCGCGACGACACGGAGAGGTCGTCGGGCACCGAGACGATCGGTGTGTCGTTCATCGACTCCGGTGGGGCGATGCCCCACGCGTCGAGGATCGTGGGTGCGATGTCGGTGAGGGTGACGAAGCCCGCCCGACGGGTGGTGGGTGAGCGGGCCCAGCCGGGCTCGACGCCTCTGCCACCCATGGCGAACACGGTCAGCTGCTCGCCGTCGATCGGCGAGGTGGGCGAGAGCACCATCACGAGGTCTCGTGTGAGATCGACGGTCCGCAGCACCCTGCCGAGCTCCACGTCGGAACGCCGCACCGCTTCGGCGAACTGTCGGTTGCCTTCGGATGCGGTGCTCTCAGCTCGGGCCTGCTCGGCACGCTCGAGATCGGACATCTCGACGATCTGCAGCGCTGCGTGATCCCACCCCCGCTGCACCGAGCTCACCAGCGCGTCGGCGTCCATCCGCACCCCGAACGGCGCGTTCGGATCGGCGACGAGGAGGGAATCCGAGACGTTGCCGACGGCCACCTGCCCGTTGCGACGCATCGCCGAGAGCGCCACCTCCCGCTGGGGGACCGGAGGGTCGAACCCGGCGTCCGCGTTCCCGACGACGCCGACGTCGCGCCGTGCCGCAGCAAGCGCCGAGGCGAGCGCGCCCGGGTCGGCGCCGTAGAGCAGATCGGCGCTGCGTGCGATCTGCTGCGCGATCGACATCACGACGATCTCGCCGGTGGGACGGATCCCGGTGCGTCGGTGGTAGACGTCGGCTGCCAGCCCGTTGGGCGTCTGCTCGGCGACGTCGGCGGCGTCACCCGGCATCGCCGCGGTGAGCGACCCTGCCCGGTTGCCGGCACCGATGGTCAGGTAGGCGTCGCCGGTCGCGGTGCGCGGACCGATCGTCCGCGTGCTCATCGACGCGACCGCAGCCCCTCGCAGGAACCGCATCAGGTTCTGAGGTCGGTGCTGTCGCAGCACCGACCAGGTGACACGCGGCATCGACACGACGAGCACCCGTCTCGGCGACGTGTCGATCACTGCCGGGGCGGATCCCGCCACCGGTCCGACCAGGACGGAGATGCCCACGACGAGGAGCACCAGCGCGACCACGCGACTGGATCTGCGCGGCACCGGCCGACGGACGGG
>JAFDWA010000244.1 GCA_018268735.1 Actinomycetota bacterium
AGTACATCGACGAGCCTCAGCCGCCGATGGGTTCCGACCATGTGGTGCGGGAGCACGCCGGCCTCGAGCTGCTTGATGAGGAAGGGCCGGCTCACGTTGAGGAGCTGCGCGGCCTCGACCGTGGTGAGTTCCGCATGCAGGGGGATCACCGACACGCCGTTGCCGGCCTTCAGGGTCTCGACGATCGAGACCAGCAGGTCATGGATCTCTCTTGGGAGCTCGATACCCACACCGTCCGGTCCGACCAGCCGGGGGGTCTGCGCCGTTCGGCTCGGAGTGCCTTCGAGTGCGCGCTCGAAGGCGTCGAGTTCCTTGGGACCCACCGAACCGGGGCGGACTTCGAGTACGTCGCTCATGTCGTCACCTGCCTGCCGTCGAGATTCCAACGGTAGCAGCAAACGCAATAACTGCAACGGCGTGCATCGGTCACTCGAACGGGAGTGGGGTGTCTGCGAAACCCCGGGCACATCAGAGCCTCCAAGTAAGCCAGCGCGATTCAGACCCAGGGTGGTTCACATCGATGACGTCGGCCTCCTAACGATGGACCGCGCCGCAGCGTTCGCGTTCCACCAGGTTGTGAACCTGCGCTACGAGAAGCAGCACTCCACCATCGTCACCACCAACCGCGGGCTGCCCGACTGGGGCGAGATCTTCGGCGACACCGTCGTCGCAGCAGCGATCCTCGATCGGCTCATGCACGAGGCCGTCATGGTCAACACGCCCACAGGCGTGTGCAGCAACTGTGCAACATCGGCGTTGCGGCTGATCGGGCGTCGGAGCCGAAAACGGCGGAACCCCTGCCGTAGCAAGGGTTTCGCAGCAGAGCGGGTGAGTAGAATCGAACTCCCAAATTCAGCTTGGGAAGCCGCTCGCCGCGGTCGCCCGCGGACGGCAGATGCAGGGATCGGCAGGCGCGGCTGTCAATGGTGCCGATGAGTAACGGCCCGTGACCCGGGGTACTGCTCCGTAGGGTCACGGGAAGGTCACGCCGCTACAGCTCGGTCAGGTCGTCCGGGGTGTGCCATTCGCCGAGGAGCCTCACGTCGAGAACGGCACTCGCAAGCTTCTCGGGGAAGATCGCCAGGACGTGGTCGACTCCGGTCGCAGACGGCGAACGGATGGCCTGGAAGGCATGCTCGTGGGCCGCCTCGCCGATCTCCTGCGTGAACCGGTGGTCCTCGCGGACAACATCAGGCGGGGCGATGCCGATCGCGTCCAGAGTCGCCGCGTCGGTGAGGTCGAGGACCATGTCGAGGTCGGCGCTGATCTCGAACAGCTCACGAGGCAGGAGGACATCGACGTTGAGCCCCTGCCGCTCGGCCTGTCGCGTCAACTCCGCGACCACGCATGGTCGAGTGAGGCAGAGGTAGAGCACCGGGAAGCTGTGCGGCGGGTTGAACCGGCCGCCGAGGCGTCGTGCACCGTCACCGTTGCGGGGGTCGAACCCCTTGGCTTGGTTCTGGTAGGCGACGACGGAGAGCGAGGCAGCCGGCGCGAGGCCGACCGCCCGAGGATCAAGCGACGGCATGTCAGATGGTCACGCCCTCCGCCAACGCGAGCAGCAGGTCGACGACGCGCTGGTACTGCCCGGCCGCGATGAGGTCGAGGGGCTTCTCGTAGCCGAGGTCGGGGTTCGGCGAGCGCATCCAGAGCCGGGCGGCGTCGTCGCGCATGACGCGCCGAGCGAGGTCGACGACGGCGCGGAGCTCGAGCAGGCGCTCCTCGGCGTCGCGCCGTGGGGTGGCGGCCTCGGCCTTCCACCGGGCCACGCTTCGAGGGTTGGTGTCGCTCACCCGCGCCAGGTCGGACGTGTTGACGACGTCACCCTCGTAGAGGTGGTCCAACAGAGAGGTGAGTGTGGTCATGGTCTCCTCGTCGCCTTAACATGTAGCAATACGTCGCTCGTATGTCATACGATACGTCGAGCACTCCTGAGGAGACAATCCAGTGGACCTTGACTTCGGACACGGCTTCATCCCACGCATCGGCGAAGCGAACTACAAGGCGGTGGACCGTTGCGTAGGGCCGACGGCCCTCTTCTCCGCTGCGCTCGATTTGCTGCGGGCAATCGTCGAGCCGGGCCCCGACCTCGCCGCTGCATGCTGGACGGACTGGCCGAGGCGATCGAACACCTCGCCGCGGGACGTGATCCCCGTGTCGCTACAGGCGTGCTTCGATGAAGCTCGGCGGGCGACTGGGCTCCCCCAGTTCACCCTGCATGATCTTCGCCATGAGGGCGGCACGATGGCTGCGTGGACGGGCGCCACCGCCAAGGAGCTGATGGCACGGCTCGGGCACTCCACCCACGACGCTGCGCTTCGCTACCAGCACGCAGCGCAGGCCCGCGACGCCGAGATCGCCGCGAAGCTCGATGTATTCCGACCAACATCCCAAGCGAAGCATCGCCCGTCGGAGCGGTTGGCTACCAGTACGGCGGTGGATCCTGTGACGGATCAACCGTCTCGTGACGCCGTCGAGTCGGGTTGATCCCGCTGATCTTCACGAGCCGTTGCCCATCGACGGCGGCAAGCTCGTCAACGATCTGAGGCATGGCGACCACGACCGATGCCACCGCAGCGCCGAGACCTCGAAGCCCGTCGCCTTGGCGGAACCTGACGTGATGCATGCCGGAGGCCTTGATCAGACGGCATTCGTCGGGGTCGCTCAGCTGGTTCGAGTCCTTGGTGACCAGGAGTTCGTATCCGGCGCTCGCGGCGTCGGGGAGCAGGAACCGGTCCTTCTTGCCCTTCCAGCCGAGTCGGTCGACGTGCTCGATCGGGTGTCCCCGCAGGACGCGACTGAGCAGGTCCAACGTCTGGATCGGCACGTTCTCGTCGAGCAGGACCTTCACGCCACTCCGAGGTCGCCCGACCTGTACCGGTCGACCTCGTCAGCGAAGTCGGTCGCGTCCCTCGCCCCTGCAGCGCTGACCGACGGGTAGAAGCCCTTGATCTCGGCGGGACCCACGCCGTCGCGCACGAGTGAGGCGACCGAGTCGAACGCGACGCGGGTTCCGCTCACGATCGGATAGCCGCCGAGGGTCTCCGGGTCGACTGCGAGGTGCCGCCTCGGCCGCAGGAGATCGACGACCTGATCGCCACGCTGGTTGGTGAAGGGCGCGAACACTTCGCCGAGCGTGCCAGCGAGACGACCTGCACCGGGCTGCTCGACGAGATCGATGGCGACGTCGCCGTCGGGTGGAAGGAGGACGATCGAGGATCCTTCAGTCACGAGTCGGTACTGCGAGAGGTGTGCGGTATTGCCCAGCTCGCGCAGCGTGTAGACGGCCTTCCGGAGGCGCTGGAGCGAAACTGACTCGCGCAGAAACACGAACGTCCTCAGAGCGATCACGTCGCGGAACGAGTAGAGGACACGACCGCCGGCTCGGGGAAGCTCGGGCGCCAACAGGGCGCTGTCTCCACCAGCTCTCCAGTACTGGAGCTGGCCGAGGCTTGCACCGCTCAGTGCGGCGGCTACTGGCGACGGATACGGCACGGCAGGACCTCCGTGTCCTGTTCTAGCCGCAAGCGTGTTCGAACCCGCATCTCATTGGACCGGATCGGCATGTGCAACATCGCGGATCGGGTCGAGTCGGTGCTCCGTGCGGGGAACGACGAGACCCCTGCAGTTGCAGGGGTCTCGCTCCAGAGCGGGTGAGGAGAATCGAACTCCCGTATTCAGCTTG
>JAFDWA010000245.1 GCA_018268735.1 Actinomycetota bacterium
CTTCGACATCTCCTTGGGGAACGTGCCGGTGTCGAACCACTCGCCGACGTCCGGGAGGATCCGGTCCCGAACGAAGCGTCGGACGGTGTCGCGCAGCATGCGTTCGTCGTCGGTCAGCAGTGCGTCGGTCGCGAGCACGTCGTGGGGATCGACTACGTGGGGGAGCGGCTGGTGCGACATGGACGGAGGCTACCCGCGGGCGATTTCGTGACCTCTGGTGCCACCGGTGGCACCAGAGGTCACGAAGGCGGCCGGTCCTTGGGGAGCCCCAGGATCCGCTCGCCGATGATGTTGCGCTGGATCTGGCTCGTCCCGCCGGCGATGCGCGCGCCGGGTGCGCTCTCGAGCGCGTCGGCGACGTCGCCCTCGAGCATCGCCTCTGGTCCGGCCAGGTCCGCGCGCAGCACGGCGGTGTCGAACATCAACTCGGTCGTGCCGAGCTTCGCGACCGACCCGAGCACCGACGCAACGGGTCCCTGCCGTCGACCCATCGCCCACAGCGCCGTGCCACGGCTCCACAGCGCCGCGAGCTCCTGACGATCCAGCGCCGACAGGCCTCCGCCCATGGCGAGCATCGAGTCCAGCCGACGCTGCAGCGAGATGCCCGACGCGCCGATGTAGCCCCGCTCGTTGGTCAACGCCGACATCCCGACCATCCAGCCCTCGTCCTCCGGTCCGAGCAGCGCGTCGGCGGGGAGGCGCACCTCGGTCAGGAACACCTCGTCGAACTCTGCGTCGCCGTTCATCTGCCGCAGCGGTCGCAGCTCCACCCCCGGTGACGCCATGTCGATCAGGAAGAACGAGATGCCCTTGTGAGGCCGAGCGGACGGGTCCGTGCGCGCCATGAGGATGCCCCGATCGGCGACACGACCGTTCGAGCACCACACCTTCTGGCCGTTGACGACGTACTCGTCGCCGTCGCGCTCCGCGCGGGTAGCGAGCGATGCCAGATCCGACCCGGCATCCGGCTCGGAGAACAGCTGGCACCAGACCACCTCGCCGGTGATGATCGGCCGCAGGTGGGTGGCCTGCTGCTCGGGTGTCCCGAACGCGAGGATCGCCGAACCGGTGAGCACGCAACCGACCATGTTGAGGAACGGCGGGACCTGAGCGATCGCGCACTCGGTGATCCAGGCGGCGTCGTGCTCCGGGGTCAGCCCCTGGCCGCCGACCGTCGCCGGCCAGTGGATGCCGGCGAAGCCGGCGTCGAACAGCGTCCGTTGCCAGACCCGGGCTTCGTCGGCGAGATCCGGAGGCAGGATCGCGCCGTAGTCCCGGGGTGCGTCGGTCCTGTGCGCTGCGAGCCACGAGCGGGCACGGTCGCCGAAGGCCGCGACGGACTCGGACGCCTCGGCGACCACGGTGTCGATGTCGGGTTCCACGTCGAGCATTCTGTCGCCGACACCATTGCCCGCGACGGGATCAGCGGATCGTGGCCCTGTCGTCGCCGGTGGCGCGCTCGATGCTCGTGGACCTCTTCTCGGGACCGATCGCTCGTGGGTCGCGGTCGACCACGACGCCGAGCCCGCCATCGGCCTTCGCCCGGTAAAGCGCTGCGTCGGCACGTTGCAGGAGGCCGAGGTGGCCGGAGAAGGAGCCACCGGTCGCGAGCCCGGCGCTGGCTCCGACGACGTGGATGCGGTCGCCGATCACCACCGGCTCGCCGATCAGCTCGACGAGCCGCGAGGCCAGCGCGGTCGCATGGTCCGGGTCGATGTCGGCGCAGGCGACGACGAACTCGTCGCCACCGAGGCGAGCGACGAGGTCCTCCTGGCGAGAGCCGCTCGACAGCCGCGAGGCGACCACGGTCAGCATCTGATCGCCGACGGCGTGGCCGAAGGTGTCGTTGACGTCCTTGAAGCCGTCGAGGTCGATGTAGACGAGCGCGGTGCGCGGCCCGTCGTGGTGCTCGTCGATCCACGACTCGAGCAGTCCACGGTTGGCGAGGCCGGTGAGCGGATCGTGGGTCGAGCGGTGCAGCAGTTCGGCCTCGGCCGCCTTCAGATCCGACACGTCGGTGACCATCAGCACGTGCTCTACCGTGTCGGCGATCTCGGACCAGATCCCACGGCGGTGCGAGATCCGGACCCAGACAGCGGTGCCGTCGTGGCGGCGGAGCAGGTGCTCGCAGCGCGTCGTGGTGTCCGGGCGATCCCATGTCGGGACACCGGTCAGTATCCGCTCGACCGGCTCGCCGATCAGCTCGGCGACGCTCAGGTGCACGAGCTCGGCGAACCGCGGGTTCGCGTAGAGCACGATCGCGTCGCGGTCGAGCGCGACGATCCCCTCCTCCGCCATCTCGAGGATCGTGCGCATCTGCGCCTCCCGATCCCTGATCATCCGCTCTGCGGCGACCGTGTCGGAGAGGTCCACGACCTGCAGGGCGAAGTACATCGGGTTGCCGTGGTGGTCCTCGACGAGCGAGCTGCTCAGCCGCACCACGACCTCGCGCCCGTCGGGCACCCTGGGCGAGCTGAGCGTCACCCTCCTGACCTCACCCCCACGTCCCTGCAGCAGCGGCGAGCCCGCGCCGAGCACCCGGTTGCGATCCTTCTCGGCGATGAGCTCGTGCAGTGCGAGGCCGTGCAGCTTGCGGGGTGGCATCCCGCAGAGGCGCGCCAGCTCCACGTTCGCACGCAGGACCCGTCCGTCGGTGCCGACCTGGGCCATGCCGAGCGTGGACTGCTCGAACATCGCCGACACCCGTCCTGCGGCCTCCTCGAAGATGGCTTCGCAGGGGCGGGCCCGACCCGTCGGCCGGCAGCTGAGCACGAGCACCTGGTCGCCGTCGGCGAGCGCCACGTTCGAGCTGATGCACTCTGCATCGATCCACGTGCCGTCCGCGTGCGACAGGCGGTAGGTGACCGGCTCCTTCACGCCGTCACCGGTCGCCTGCGAGCTGACCAGCAGCTCCATCCCGAGGCGGAGGTCGTCGGGGTGGCAGATCTCGGCGCCGTGGCGACCGATCCACTCCTCGGGCCGGCGGTCGAGCAGCCTGCCGATGGCGTCGTTGACGGCGATCACCTCGCCGTTGCCGTCGAACACCACGATCAGCTCGGCCACGTGGTCCGCGAGGTTCGCGACGACGTCACCCGCGCAGAGTCCACCGGCGGGGGGTGCCGGTCGAGCGTGGGGAGCGGGTGCGCACGCCGCGTGACGGGTGCTGTCGTGGGGGCTCACGGTTCTCACATCGGCAGGTCACCCCGCCGGCGTGAGGAACGTGAAGGACGCTCAGGCGAGCGTCTCCAAGAGCTTCTTCAGCTCGCCGGAGGGGTCCTCGGGCACGATGTAGCCCGTCTCGTCGCGGATCTGCTCGAAGTGGTCCCGGACCTCTTCTGCGCTGTGACCCTCCTTGTACCAACCCGGTGTGAGCCCGATGAAGTACCTGGCGACGACGCCCCCTGCCACGGAGTAGACCTCACCGCTGACCGGGCAGTCCTCCGAGGCGAGGTAGATCACCGTCGGCGTCACCTCTGAGGGCTCGAGCTTGTCGCCGAGCGGGCCGAGCAGGTCCTCGGTCATGCGGGTCTTGGCGACCGGGGCGATCGCGTTCACCTTGATGCCCTTCGAGCGACCCTCGTTCGCCAGCACCCGGGTGAAGCCCACCAGTCCGAGCTTCGCAGCGCCGTAGTTCGACTGGCCGAAGTTGCCGAGCAGGCTCGAGTTCGAGCTGGTGTTGAC
>JAFDWA010000246.1 GCA_018268735.1 Actinomycetota bacterium
CTGAACCGCTTCGTCGAGAACACCGTCGAGTACATCGAGCACAGCACGGACCTGATCGACGACGATCTGGAGGTCCCTGACCTGGGGTTGGACTGGACGGGTCGGCAGGTCCTCGTGGTCGTCAGAGGCTCCGGGTACCGCGAGGACCTACGGCTCCTGCACCGCACGGGCTACCTCCGGGAGATGTGCCCCGTCGTCGTCGCCGTCGACGGCGGCGCGGACGCGCTGCTCGACGAAGGGACCACGCCCGACGTGATCATCGGTGACATGGACTCCGTGTCGGAACGAGCGCTGCGCAGCGGTGCCGCACTGGTCGTGCACGCGTATCGGGACGGCCGTGCTCCCGGGTCGGAGCGGCTCGCGCCGATGGGACTCGACCACCACCTCTTCCGGGCATCGGGCACCAGCGAGGACATCGCGATGCTGCTCGCCTACGAGCTCGGTGCCGACCTGATCGTCGCGGTCGGGACGCACACGTCGATGGTCGACTTCCTCGACAAGGGGCGTGCTGGCATGGCCTCGACCATGCTGACGCGGATGAAGGTCGGGCCGATCCTCGTCGATGCGAAGGGCGTCAGCCGCCTCTACCAGGGGAGGGTTCGCAAGCGCGACCTGCTGCTCCTCGTCGCTGCCGCAGTGTTCGCGATGTTCGTGATCGTGATGATCAGCGAGCCGATCCGGCTGTTGATCCGGGCGAACTGGGTGCTGCTCACCGGTGTCGTGGGAGTGCCCGGGGTGTCGACGTGATCAACTTCCGGTTCCACCTGATCAGCCTCGTGGCGGTGTTCCTCGCGCTGGGCGTCGGCGTCGCGATGGGGGCCTCGTTCATCGACCGGGCCACCGTGGACTCCCTGCGGGGTCGTGTGGATGCCCTCGAGCAGAGCTACCGGAGGCGGGGAGCCGAGCTGGATGCTGCCCGCTCCCGGCTGGCCTCGTCGGACAACCAGGCAGCGGCGCTCTCCGGCGCCGGGAGTCGCGCGCTCGTGAACCGGCTCTCCGACGTGCCGGTGGTGCTCGTCGTCACGGACTCGGTGGACGAGGACGTCCTGGACACCACACGCACGTCGCTCGCCGTGTCGGGGGCCGTACCTGCGGGCACGATGACGCTGAAGTCGTCGTTGCTCGAGTCGCGGAAGGCCGATCTCGCGGCGATCCGCCAGCGCTTCGGGGTCAAAGGCGATGCGCCCGCTGTCAGCGCACGACTCGCCAGCGACCTCGGCGTGTCGCTCAGCCTGCTCGCCGCCAGCCCGCCACAGGCGACATCGAGCTCGACCACCACGATCGCCGCCGCACCCAGCGGCGACGTGGTCACGACACCCACCGACGCGGCAGGGGCACGCGCGTACATCGCAGCGCTGCGGGACTTCGGACTGGTGGACATCGCAGACGGCGCATCGCTGCCGGGGACGCGCTTCCCCGACGGCACCGGGTACCGATACGTCCTCGCTCTCGACATCGACGACGACCCGAAGCCGGTGATCGAACCGCTCGTAGCGGCGGTCGGGACCGACGCGCCGACCACCATGACCGTCGCCGAGAGCCGTTCGCTGACTGCTGCTGGTGACGTGCCGACGACGACCCAGGACCAGCCGGCGCGGGGCTCCACGCTGTCGGCGTTCCGTCGTGGCAACCTCGCCTCGCAGGTGAGCACCGTGGACGATCTCGAGGACTCCTTCGGCCGGATCGCGCTGGTGTACGCGCTCGCCGAGCAGCGAGATCTCGGGCGCGTCGGCCACTACGGCGTGGGGCGCCAGGTGACGGCCCCCTTCCCGACCATCCCGACCAGGTGACGATGCCCCAGCAGGACACGGGTGCCGGAGCGGTCGTCGCCCGTCGCAACCGCAACGCCACCGTCATGGCGCTCGTCACCGGTGTGAGCCGGGTGACGGGCTTCGCCCGACTCATCGTGGTGGCCGCCGTGCTGGGCACCTCGTACCTGGGCAACACCTACGAGAGCGCGAACACGATCCCGAACATCCTCTTCGAGCTGTTCGCCGCGGGTGTCCTGCAATCGGTGCTCATCCCGATCATGGTCGACGCGGTCGACCGCTCGAAGGAGGAGGCGGAGGCCACCGCAGGCGTGATCCTCGGGGCGATGCTCACGTTGCTCGCGGCGGTGGTGGCAGCCGGACTCGTGGCCGGGGCGTGGATCATGGGCATGCTCGTCTCGGGCGTCGAGGACGCGTCGATCCGAGCAGCGGAGGTGCAGCTCGGGTCCTTCCTGCTGTGGTTCTTCCTGCCGCAGCTGTTCTTCTATGCAGCGAGCATGGTCGCATCAGCGGTCCTGAACGCGACGGGTCACTTCTGGCAGCCGGTGTTCGCTCCCACGATCAACAACGTCGTGGTCATCGCCACCTATTGGATCTTCGCTGCCATGCGCGGCGGTGCGCCGCCCTCGCTCGACCTCACCACGGCGGAGAAGCTCGTCCTGGCAGTCGGGACCCTTGCCGGGGTCGTGGCGTTCTGCGCGGTCCCCGTGGTCTCCGCCCGTCGCAACGGCTTCCGTCTCCGGCCGTCGTTCCGCTTGAAGGACCCGATCCTGCGTCGCCTCGCCCGTCAGGGCGCGTGGGCGGCCGGGTTCCTCGCTTGCTCGCAGATCCTGCTGGTCGCGGTGCTGTACCTGGCCAACGGCACCGAGGGCGGCGTGGTCGTCTACCAACTCGCCTACGTGCTGTTCATGCTGCCGGTGTCGCTGTTCGCCGTGCCGATGTTCACCACTGCGTTCCCCGACCTGGCGAGATCGGTCCGCAAGGGGCGATGGGAGGACTTCGGCGACGAGGTCAGCAGGATCACCCGCTCGGTCGGTCTGCTCACCACCGCGTCGGTCGGAGCGCTGTGCGCGTTGGCGACACCGCTCGCGCACGTCCTCGCACTCGGCCATGCTGCCGAGCGCGTCGCAGAGGTGGGAGGTGCCATCGCCGGGTTCGCGGTGGGCGTGCCCGGCTTCGCCCTGGTCCTGCTGTTCACCCGCGTCGCCTACTCCTATCAGGACACCCGGACGCCGACGCTCGTGAACCTCGCCGTCGCCGTCGTCGGCGTGGTGGTCATGTCGGTGCTCGTCTCCATCGCGCCCGACGCCGATCGCATCACCGTCGTCGGGATCGGCTACGGCGCGGCGCAGCTCGTGGGTGCAGCAGCGCTCGCAGCATCGGTCAGCCGACGCGTCCACGACGCGGGCGCACACCTCGGCACCGTCGTCGGGCCGCTCGCACGTGCGGTCGCCGCGACGGCGGCATCCTCTGTCGTGGTCTTCCTCGTGGTGCGTTCGGTTCCCGTCGGTGGGATCGGCGCCGCGGTGGTTCTCAGCGTCCTCGGAGCGGCGGCTCTCGGCGTGCTGCTGCTCGGACTGCTCCGGCTGCTCGGCGGCCCGACCCCGATGCGCACGTTGCGTTCCCTCGGAGGCGACCCGGGCGGCGTCCGGGCGGCGTCGTGATGCGCGCCCTGCAGGTCCTCGGACCGTCGACCGGGGGGATCCGCGTCCACGTCGCGACCTTGGCGCACCACCTCGGGTCGATCGGAGTGGAGGCTCCGGTGGTCGGTCCCGCCGGGGTGATGACAGGCCTCGGAGCGCAGGCCGGCGTCGTCGAGGTTCCCGCAGGGATGTCGCCGCTCGCACTGCTCCGGGCCCGCCGTCGGCTGCAGCCCTGGCGAGG
>JAFDWA010000247.1 GCA_018268735.1 Actinomycetota bacterium
TTCGATCGTCCCATGTGACTGGGCCAGGTCGGGCAGCATGGTGGCTGAAGGAGGAAGCCGCGATGACGAGGCCGGGTTGGTATGAGGATCCGTGGCGTCAAGCGCCATTGCGGTGGTGGGACGGGGAACAGTGGTCGGCTGAGACGACGGGCCCGCCACCTTTCGAGGAACTGGTCTCGGCCCCACCTGCTGCGACGTCTGTGTTCGAGCGCCTCCTGGCGGCAGGCGACCGGGTCGCGGTCATCGACGTGGAGACAACGGGTCTCCACAACGCGGACCGGATCGTTGAGATCGGAATCGTCACAATCGATGCAACTGGGACTGTGATCGACGAATTCGAGACGCTCGTCAACCCGCGCCGCGACCTCGGCCCCACGTGGCTACATCAGGTGACGGCATCGATGGTCGCCGATGCTCCGACTTTCGACGATATAGCGCACCATGTCGCCGCCCGACTGGATGGGGCGGTATGCGCAGCGCATAACCTGCCATTCGATGCCCGCATGATTGGCAACGAATTCACACGCGTAGGCCTCGATATCCAGTGGGGACATGGCCTCGACACGCTCGCTGTGACTGGCTGCAAGCTCAGTGTGGCCTGCGACGACTATGGGATCGTCCAAGCAAGCGAACACCGAGCGCTGCATGACGCCCAGGCTGTCGCCGGTCTTCTGATCGCAGTCGCAGACGCCTTCACCCCAGGCAGTTGCATCCCAGCCCGGACAGCGCCCCTAAGCGTCACACCGATTCGAGTCCACACCCGTGAGGGGCACGCCGATGCCCAGGTTCCCGTCCCGTACCTGGCGGCGCTGGCTCGGGGCGTGCACGCAACTGTCGAGGTAGCGCCCTATGTGGATCTGCTCGACGCCGCTGTTGCAGACCTGAAGCTCACCGAGGAAGAACGGTCGGAACTCGCTGACCTCGCCGACCACCTCGGCTTGGACGACACCCGCGTCGCTCGGGCCCATCGTGAGTTCATCGATGGACTCATTGATGCGGCCATTGAAGATGACGTGGTGACCGACGAGGAGTACGACCAGTTGTGTCGTGCCGCCGCTCTCCTCGACGTCGAGCCAGCACTCATCGCACGTCGGACAGACGGGTACCGCTCCGAATCCGGAACCATGGCCCTTGAAGCCGGAATGACCGTGTGCTTCACCGGGGAAGCAGTCACTGACGACGGAGTCGAGATCCCCCGCAGTGATCTCGAAAGTCTGGCTACTGCTCACGGGCTGATACCGGTTCGGTCGGTGACCAAAAAGACCAGTCTGCTTATCGCCGCCGATGCAGCCACAAGGTCCGGCAAGGCCGCCAAGGCCCGAAGTTACGGAATTCCTATCGGGTCAGTCGTCGAATATCTCTCCGCCATCCACACAGGGGCCCCGCTCAATGTGTCCCGCCTGTCATCCGGCGGCGTAGCGCTCGTGTGCGTGACATGCGGCGACTCATGGCTCGCCGCCCGCCGCTCTGACCGCCCGCTCTGCGCGGATTGCAGAGCTGCCAAGAGGTCCGCATCCACGAAATCGCAGACCTCTGCCATGAGGTCAACCCAGCCAAGTCCGAGGCCTGCGCAGACAGTGGCCGACGGCAACGCCGTGCACGGACCGGCAGTGGAGACCCTCGTGTGCGCTGAGTGCGGCCGGTCGTGGGAACGTGCCCGCGTGCGCGGTCGCAAGCCACACCGCTGTCCTGACTGCGCCACGTAGCCCCCACTCGGTGCGCGGACGGAACGGATTTCGTGAATGCGCGGAGACTGTTCCGACGAGTCTGTCACGGAGGTCCCGCCAGCCGTTCCATTCCGACTGTCACACCCACCGTTCAACCTACGGCAATGCCGAATCGATATGACCTCCTGGCGACGGATGGCGCTGTCTCGCTGAAGCGGAAGTGGGTCGATCACAACGAAGGCCGCCTGCGTCCGCCTGGTGGCGGTGGTGGTGTCCGAGCGGGTCTACCGGGTCGATCGACGGCGGGCCGGGTGTCGAACACCTTCAGCGCCCGAAGTCGTCGGACGATGCGGTTCCAGTTCTCGGCGTTGCCGTGGGAGATGCTGGGCAGGCGTCCGGCGATGATCACGCTCACGTACCCGGGCGACTGGGAGCTGTGGGTAGCGAATTCTCGGGAGCTGGCCAGGCACCGGGAGGCGTTCAAGGAGCGGTGGCGCCGGAAGTTCGGGACGCTGGTGGGTGTGTGGGTGGTCGAGTTCCAACGCCGTGGTGCTCCGCACCTCCATCTGTACGTCGGACTCCCCGACGAGGTGAGCGACGGGGAGTACCGGGGGTTGCAGGCCCGGACGATGCGGCGTCGGCGGCGTGAGCTGGACGTCGGCAAGTTCGAGGCTCGGAAGCGGGAGCGGGCGCCCACGGGTGAGTTCGCCATGTGGCTGCGGACGGCGTGGTGGGAGGTGGTCGGAAGCGAGCTGGCTGCCCATCACGGTCGGGGTGTCGACATCGCGGTGGCGTTCTTCAGCTCGGATGCGGAGTCGACGGCGAACCGGGCGAAGGTGGCGGAGTACTTCTGGCGGGAGTCGGGCAAGTGGGCGCAGAAGAACCCGCCCGACGGCTTCGGGTCGCTCCGGTTCTATGGGCGGTGGGGCCAGAAGATCGGGTTCAACCCGGTGGTGTCCGAACAGGAGCTCGACGAGCAGGTCGGATTGGAGCTGCGACGGATGCTCCGGCGTCTCCAGCGCCAGAAGATTCGGGAGATGGCGGAGCGGACCGGCCGCAAGTTCAACAAGCGTGCGGGTGGGTCGAGGGGCCGGGACGGGTTGACGGTGTTCGACGTCGACGGCCGAAAGGTGGCGGCGCAGTTGGTGGAGTGCGCGACTGCGGTGGCGTTGGACAAGGCGACAACGCAACGTGATCCATCGTCCCAGTCGACTCATCACCGAGCGCTCTCCGAGCGCCCGGTGAACATCTACGACCTGCTGCGAGAGGCGCGGCGCGAGGCTCGACGGCTGGCAGCTGAAGTGGTCAGCGAGGAACCGCCTGACCCGTTTGACGAGATGTCCCAGGAGGACCGGGACATGCTCGAGGCGGAGGCGTACTTCGCGCAGCTGTACCGCGAGGAGCAGGAACTCGAGCAGGCGATCGACCGTCACGAGACACGCCTGTGGCGCCAGGAGCTAGCCCGTGAACGTGATCGGAAGCGCTACCGGAGGAACAGGGCCACCGGGGCCGGGGACGGAGCGGGCGCCAGCCCGCCCGCCCCCGGCCCGGAGGCCTGACCCGCCGGATCGCTGCGATCAGTCGAGGAACGCTGCGGCGCGGTTCAGTAGAGGTGGGCGGAGTTTTGGGTATGGGTGATCGGCCGATTCGCGAGCGAGCCTCTGGGTGGGCAGCATCGAGGGTCTATGACCTCCCACGACACGCCCACACCAGAAGCTCTGCAGATCACTGTGCCTCACTTCTCCCTGCAGGCGCTCACCCACCTGATCGCAGCGATCACCCCGCTGCTGCCACCGGCACCGAAACGCGGTCCGAAAGGCATGGCGATCACCACCCGGGTCCGACTCGCGTTGTCGTACCTGCGTGAAGGCGTCTCGATCCGTGGCCTCGCCCGCATCTCGGGGATCCCCGTCACCACGCTCCGCGACAACATCGGCCCGATCCTCGAAGCGTTCGACCGTCTCGCCCCGCTGCTGCCCGACG
>JAFDWA010000248.1 GCA_018268735.1 Actinomycetota bacterium
TCGACGACACCCCCGCCGTCGGCACCGGTGAGGATCGGGAACGACAGCCCGTGCTCGGAGATCAGCTGCTCGAGGCGAGTCGCGGAGCCGGCGCCGTCGGCGCAGACCACGACGCTGTAGCCGTCACCGATCAGCTGGCGGAGCTGCGCGAGCAGCGCCTCGCCGCCGCCCACCGCCGGCGGCCACCCCGACGAAGCGACCGCGGGGGTCTCCGGGACGTCGGGCACCGCAGCGACCGACCAGGTCGGCGCGGCGGTGTGGGTGAGCAGGCGATCGAGATCGACGTGCAGCCGTGGGAGCTCCGCGTCGTCGTCGAGTCCCCAGGTCCGGGCGAGCGAGCGGCCGAGGTCGATCTCTTCGGCGAGCACGTCCGCAGCGCGGTCGCGCAACCTGCGGGGCTCGACGAGCAGGACGAAGCCGTCCGCGTCGAGCAGGTCCAACAGCACGTGGTCGCCACCCGGTCCGGATGCCTCGTGGTCGACGAGCCACGCGAGCCAGGCCTCCATCCCCTCGAAGACCTCGCCGTCGGCGAGCCGCTGCCACTGCTCCCGACCCCACGGGTCCGTCGCGACGAGCCGCTCGGCACGTGCCCGGACCGCCTCGGTCGCCAGCAGCTCACGTGCCGGGTACAGCTCGACCCGGTCGAGGTCCTCGCCGCTCCGCTGGTCAGCGACGGAGAACCGGGCGAGGCGGTCGACCTCGTCGCCCCACAGGTCGATGCGGACCGGGCCGTCGGCCGTGGACGGGAACACGTCCACGATCGATCCACGGACCGCGATCTCACCGCGGTGCTCGACCTGGTACTCGCGCCGATACCCCGAGAGCACGAGTCGCTCGACCAGCCCGTGGAGGTCGACGCGGTCTCCAGGAGCGATCACGACAGGTGCCGCGTCCTCGACGCCCGGACCGAGACGCTGGACGAGCGCCCGCGCTGGCGCCACGACGACTTGCAGCGAGTCGTCTCCTGTGTGGAGGCGCCACATGACCCTCAGGCGTCGGCCCATCGTCTCGATCGACGGGCTGACCCGCTCGAAGGGGAGCGTCTCCCACGCCGGGAACAGCTCGACCGCCCCGTCGGGCAGGAACGCACCGAGGTCGGCGGCGAGGTGCTCGGCATCGGCGACGGCCGGCACCGCCACCACGATCGGACGACGGCGCGACAGCGCCGCCAACCCGGCGATCGACGGTGCTCGGGCGACCTCGGGAACCACGAGGACCGTGGAACGTCGCCCGAGCGCTGCGGTCAGCCCCGGCTCCTCTCGCAACGCCGCGAGCAGCGCACCCAGCGGCGCGTCGGTTGAGGGGTCGGGGGTCATGGGCGGACCGAACCTACTCCGCACCCGGCGGTTCGAGGGACGGCCGTCGCTGATGTGAGAGCATCGGCCGCCGTGGCGGCGCTCCTGGCAACCCTCTCCGCGGTGGCCTTCGGGGTCGGCGACTTCTTCGGCGGTCTCTCGTCCCGACGGATGTCGGCGGTGACGACGTCGTGGCTCACCCAGGTCGTCGGGTTCGGCCTCGTCCTCGCGATCGCCCCGATGATCGGCGGCAGCGCGTCGGGAGCCGATCTGCTCTGGGGTCTCGGAGCCGGCGTGGTCGGCGCCAGCGCGCTGATGGTCTTCTACTGGGCGCTCGGTGCCGGCCAGATGAGCGTCGTCGCCCCGATCTCGGCGGTCACCTCTGCGCTGGTGCCGCTCGTGTTCGGCCTCCTCGACGGCGAGCGCCCCGGCGCGGTCGCGCTCTGCGGCGCGCTCCTGGCCCTGCCGGCGATCGTGTTGATCTCGCGGGAGGCAGGTGATCCACGCAGCGACGACGAGCACGACGACCCTCCGCGGCCGGCCACTCCGATCCGGGTCGTGGTCGCATCCGGGGTCGCCGGTTGCGGCTTCGGGACGTTCTTCGTCCTGATCTCCAGATCCGCGGTCGACAGCGGACTGTGGCCGCTCGCGTCGGCGCGCTCGGTTGCCGTCGCGGTCGTCGGGGTCGCTCTGGTGCTCAGCAGATCCCGCGCGTTCGATCGCCTGGGCATCCGGTTCGCTGTCGCTGCAGGGGTGTTCGACATCGGGGCGAACACGCTGTTCCTTCTGGCGAGCCGCCACGGTCTGCTCACCCTCGTCGGGGTGATCGGGTCGATGTACCCGGCGTCGACGGTCGTGCTCGCCCGGGTCGTGCTCGACGAGCGCCTGGCCCGACACCAGCTCGCGGGCCTCGGCCTCGCCGCAGCGTCGCTGATCGCTGTCACCGCCGGCGGAGCCGGCTGAGGCGAGCTGCCGGCGGAGCCGGCTGAGGCGAACCGCCGGCGGAGCCGGCTGAGGCGAACTGCCGGCGGAGCCGGCTGGAGCACGGGGCCGTTGCCGCTCAGGCGCGCTGGTTGTAGCGCTGCATCGCTGCATCGACGCCGTCGGTGGCGATCGACTCGATCGCGTCGGCCGCCTCGGCGACCATCACGTCGAGCTCGTCGCGCGCCGCTCCGCGGACCTTCGACAGCACCCAGTCGGCACCGCGGTCCGGTCCACCTGGCGGCTTGCCGACACCGAGTCGGACCCGGACGAAGTCGGCGGCGTGCAGGTGCGCGTCGATCGAGCGCAGGCCGTTGTGACCGGCGAGGCCACCGCCGACCTTGAGCTTCATCCGGCCGGGGTCGAGGTCGAGCTCGTCGTGCACGACCACGACGTCCGACAGGTCGTCGATGCCGTGGCGCCGGACCAGCGCTGCGGCGGCACGGCCCGAGTCGTTCATGAACGTGGTCGGCACGGCGAGCACGACGCGACGGGCGCCGATGCGGATGTCGGTCACCTGCGCGCCGACCTTGGTGTCGACCTTCAGGCGACTGCCGTGGCGACGGGCGAGCTCCACGACGGCGTCGGCGCCGACGTTGTGGCGCGTTCCCGAGTAGCGGTCACCAGGGTTGCCGAGGCCGAGGACCAGCAGGTCCCCGTCCATCAGCCCTCGGCGTCGCCGTCGGCGGCAGCGCCGTCCTCGGACTCGCCGTCGGCGCCGTCGCCCTCGTTGCGGGCGGTGACCGCTGCACGCGTGAGCTCGGCGGTGACGATCGCTTGCTCGGGATCGGTGACCAGCTCGACGCCGGCAGGCAGGAGCAGGTCGGCTGCGGTGATCGTGGTCGTGAGCGTGAGCGCGCTGATGTCCGCCTCGACCGCATCGGGGATCGAAGAGGGCTTCACCAGGACGCGGATGGCCATCAGCCGCTGCTCGGTGATCCCGCCGTTCTGCGAGACCTCCTTGGCCTCGCCGACCAGGTGGACCGGGACCTCGACCTCGATCGCGGCATCGGGATCGACGGTGAGGAAGTCGACGTGGGTGACCTCGCGGCGCACCGGGTGCCGCTGGAGCTCCTTGACGACGGTCAGGTGCGGAGTGCCGTCGACGGTCAAGGTGATGAGCGCGTTCTGACCGGCGTCGGTGCTCAGCGCGATGCGGAGGTCACGCCGGTCGACGGCCACGCTGACGGCGTCGTTGCCCTCCCCGTAGAGCACGGCGGGGATCAGGCCCTCACGGCGGAGGCGGCGGGACGGGCGGGTCCCGGTCTCCCTGCCGGTGGAGGCGGTGAGCGTGACCTGGGACATGACGGACTCCTGGGACGGCGTGCGATCGGGTGCCCGGACGGGCGACCGGCCACGTTACCGGCGGCGAA
>JAFDWA010000249.1 GCA_018268735.1 Actinomycetota bacterium
GCCGGCATCGACACCGCCGCGTACCAGGCCGCGGTGACGTCGTTCGGCGACTACTTCTCCCACGACTGCAAGAGCTGAGCCGCGTCCAGCGGCGCATGGGTACTTCTGCCTCTGGTCACCTCGGTCGGGTGTCCGTACCGTGAGGACCAGTTCACAGGTCCGGTGGGAACCGGGAGGGAGCAGCGGGGCGATTTCCCGGCTCCGTGGGAAATGGAGCGGTTGCGGTCGGCGAGGCTGACCGCAACCGATTCATTTTTGGCGCAGCCGGCGCTCCGTCCGCGCTGTCCGGTCGTGTCACCGGGTCAGCTGCCCGGGAGCTTCGTGCCGGTCGGGGGTTGGTTCCACTCGATCCAGGCGCCGCCCGTCCGGCCGTCCGCGTCGGTCACCTTCGACATCGCACGCGGGAACCGGGCCTCACGACCGTCGGGGTGGACGAGGAGCACCGGTGAGAACGCGACGGGTTCGAACTCGAGGTCGAGACCAGCGGTGGCGGTCCGGGTCCGCGTCGGCAACCCCTCCCGGCCCTCCTCGACGTCGAGGACGACAGCGTCGTTCTCGACGAACTCGCGCGAGTCGGGGTCGAGTCGGTACGCGACACCCCAGTCCGCACCAGGGAAGAACCCGCCGGCCGAGTGCCAGCGGGTGCCGTCGTCGAGCCTGCCGGCGCTCCAGGACCACTGGTTGGTCCACCAGTCACGCGCAGCACCCCACGAGTGGTCCCTCTGACCCCAGCCGTCGACCTCGATGCGCTCGTCGCCGACGAGCACGAACCCCTCGACCCGACACGGGATCTCGTAGCGGGGCGTCACCGGTGGCCACATGTACGCGGCGCGGTCGGTGTGGTAGTCGAGCTCGAATCCGAACGGGACCCGGTCACCCCGCAGGTCGTGGTACGTGTCGGTCGGGTCCTCGAGGACGAGCCCGAACGATTCGAGGTTGATCGACATGTGCTCGTCAGGCGTCTCGATCGCGTGGTCCGCGTAGAGCCCGTCGTGTCGCAGGTCGAGCGAGGTCGCGGACGTCGGCAGCGGCACGTCGTGGTCGATCACCGTGACGAGCGGGCGGTCCGGTCCGACCAGGCAGGCCCAGTACCAGACCCGCCCGAGGTTCGGGTAGAAGCCGACGCGCACGTAGCCACCGACCGAGAGGTCCTCCGCGAACCAGTCGAGGTAGTACGACTCGTTCCAGAGCGGTTCGTCGGGATCCGGTGTGTGGCGGGCCTCGTCGGCCGGGTTCGGTGCAGCCATGTCGGGAGTCTGTCAGCCGGCACGGAGCGGATGCACCGATCGTGGGCGGGTAGCTTGTCGCTCCGTGGTGGCGTACCTGAGCGACGAGTGGTTCGAGGTGGCGGGTCAGGCGCTGGCCAACAGCACCGAACTGGCGGAGCGCACCGCGGAGGTCGATCTGGCGATCGCCTACGAGGTGAGCGGAGCTCCGGGTGGCAAGGTCGTCTACACGCTGCGCTTCGACCACGGGACCACCACGTTGGCGAACGGGGTGTCCGACGCTCCGGTGTCGTTCTCCCTCGACTACGACACCGCGTCGGAGATCGCCAGGGGCGACGTGGCTGCTCAGGCGGCGTTCATGCAGGGGCGACTGAAGCTCGTGGGCGACGTCAACGTCCTCATCCGCGACGGTGCCGTGCTCGACGGCGTGGCCGATGCGCTCGGGTCGCTGCGCACGGACACGGAGTTCTGATCGGCGTCCAGCCGGCGTCCTGGCATCCACCGAGGGAGGATCGGACATGCCGGAGCTGCCGGAGGTCCAGGCCCATGCCGAGCGGCTCTCACGACCGCCCGACCGCGGCGGGTGCGCAGGCGCGACGCTGAGCGCCTTCACACCGATCACGTTCACGGCGCTCAAGACCGCTGTGCCGTCAGCGTCCGACGCGCTGGGCATGTCGCTCCGGCGGGTGGACCGACGGGGCAAGTTCCTGCTGCTGCGCTTCGGAGGTCCTGATCCCGGCGGTGCTGGAGCCGGCTGTCTCACCTTCGTCGTCCACCTCATGCAGGGCGGCCGACTGGTCCCTGACGAGCAGCAGTCCGCCAGGCCCCGCAACGGGATCGCCCGCTGGAGCTTCGACGGCGGACAGGCGCTGCTGCTGACCGAGGCCGGCAAAGAGCGCAAGGCCGGGGTGTGGGTCGTCGCAGGCGATCCGCTCGTGCACCCCCCGCTCGACGACCTGGGCGTCGACGCCGATGCGATCTCACGCGACGAGCTCGCGGCGGCGCTGCACGCGAGGAGCGCCCGGCTGCACACGTTCCTGCGCGATCAGCACGGCATCGCCGGGATCGGTCGGATGCTCGCGAACGAGGTCTGCCACCGGGCGGGGCTCTCACCGTTCGCGTCGACCTCGAAGCTGACCGAGGCCCAGGTCGACGCCCTGCACGGTGCCATCGGTGCCTGCATCGCCGACGCGCTCGCGTTCGAGCGGGGTCTCGACCGGATGTCGAGGTCCGCGGAGCGTCCGGGGAACGTCCATCATCGCAAGGGCGCTGCGTGCCCGGTCTGCGGCGACGAGATCCGTGCCGTCGAGTACCACGCGTACGAGGTCGACTACTGCCCCACCTGCCAGACCGGCGGCAAGGTCCTCGCCGACAACACGACGTCGAAGTTCCTCAAGTAGCTGCGGGCCACGACACGGCGGTGGTGCGCTCCCGCCCAGACCCGTTCGACCCGGGCCGAGGACGTCCGACGTCGACTGTCGACGTGAGACGTGCCGGGCTCGGGAGCGGATCGGGTGGGGACGGGAGCGGCCTGCCGTCAGATCAGGCCGAGGGCGGCGACGGCGTCGCGCTCCTCCTGGAGCTCGCCGACCGAGGCGTCGATCTTCGCACGGGAGAACTCGTCGATCTCCAGGCCCTGCACGATCGAGTACTCGCCGCCCGAGCAGGTGCACGGGAACGACGAGATGATCCCCTCGGCCACGCCGTAGGAGCCGTCCGACGGGATGCCCATCGAGACCCAGTCGCCCTCGGGGGTTCCGAGGTGCCACGACCGGACGTGGTCGATCGCCGCGTTCGCCGCCGATGCGGCCGAGCTCGCTCCCCGGGCGTCGATGACCGCGGCGCCGCGCTTCGCGACGGTGGGGATGAACTCCGACTCGATCCACGCCTGGTCGCCGACGGCCTCCGCAGCGTTGCGCCCGCCGACCTCGCAGTGGAACAGGTCCGGGTACTGGGTGGTCGAGTGGTTGCCCCAGATGGTCATCTTCTTCACGTCCGCGACTGTGGCGTCGAGCTTGGTGGCGATCTGGGCCTTCGCACGGTTGTGGTCGAGTCGCGTCATGGCGGTGAAGCGACCGGGGTCGAGGTCCGCCGCGTTGCTCATGGCGATGAGCGCGTTGGTGTTGGCGGGGTTGCCGACGACGAGGACCTTGATGTCCTTCTTCGCCGAGCGGCTGAGCGCCTCGCCCTGCGGCTTGAAGATGCCGCCGTTGGCCGACAGCAGGTCGGAGCGCTCCATGCCGGCCTTGCGCGGCATCGCACCGACGAGCAGGGCGACACCCGCATCACCGAACGCGACGTCGGGATCGTCGGTGCCGACGGTGCCGGCGAGCAACGGGAACGCGCAGTCCTCGAGCTCCATGGTGACGCCGCGAAGCGCTCCGAGCGCCGGGGTGATCTCG
>JAFDWA010000024.1 GCA_018268735.1 Actinomycetota bacterium
GACGTTGTAGACGCCGGGAAGGTCGTGTTGGAGCGTGAACAGGATCGATCGGATGACGTCGTCCTCGTGCACGAACTGGAAGCGGGCATCGAAGCCGGCGAGCGACGGCACGAGGGGCAGCTCGAGGGCCCGCGTCAGCGGCGTCTCGATGTCCTCCCCGATCACGTTCGAGAAGCGCAGCAACGCGACGTTCACGTGCGGGTTGTCCTCGGCGAAGTCCCGCACGTACCCCTCGACGGCGTCGAGCGACCGCTCGACCGGGGTGCGGGGCAGGTTCGAGCGCGGCGTCGACTCGGAGAACCAGATCGGATCCCTCGGCGAGCACCCGTAGACCATCGTCGAGGACTTCACGATGACGGTGCGGACCGTCGAGCTCGGTGCGGATGCCGCAGCGAACAGGTTCATGGTCCCGATCACGTTGATCTCGTGGGTCGCCCGCTGCGACATCTGCGTCGGGTCCACGATCAGGAACGTGTGGATGATCGTGTCGATCTCCGCCGCACGGACGATGCGGGCGAGGATCGAGTAGTTCGCGTCGACGCGGACGTACTCGGTCCGCTCCAGCTCGACGGTCGGCTCGGTCGTGTCGAGCCCGACGATGACCTCCACGTCGGGGTCGGATTCGAGGGCCTGGGCGACACGACCTCCCCAGAAGGTGCCGAGCCCGGTGACCAGGACCCTGCTGGGACGGTCCCGCCCGAGCACCCTCGGCGGTTGCGCCTCGTCGCTCATCGGAACGCTCCCCGTGGCATCCACGCGGTCATCCGAACCACACCGATCGACGCTGGCGCAACATGTCGTAGAGCGCAGCCTGGATGCGGTCCCGGATCGCCTCGGACTCGTCCATGACGCGCGAGCGCGAGTAGCGCTCCTGGTCGGGCGGCACGTCGAAGTGCACGGGGTCGAGCACGCGCAGCATGAACTTGGCGGGGAGGTACAGCGCGATGCCCGCAGGTCCGAACATCAACATGTTCGCCGTGATCGGTGCGTAGGGGATCCCGAGCATCGACGACACGTACGGCACCCGCACCATGATCGGCATCGACTCCTCGGCACCGACGACCGCGATCGGCACGACCGGCACGCCGGCCCGCATGGCGATCTCGACGAACCCGCCCCGGCCGAACCTTCGCAGCTGGTATCGCTCGCCGATGGTCTTGGACGGTCCCTTCTCCCCTTCGGGGAAGTCCAGGACGAGCTGGTTCTGCTCGGCGAGCAGGCGGTAGGCGTTGTCGGGATGGCCCGGTACGCCACCGAGCCGCGACCACAACGTCCCGACCACCGGCACCTTTCGGAACCAGTTGTCGGCGAGGCCGTACACCGGCCGTCCGAGCTCCTCCTCGATGCCGTGCATGATCACCGGCGCGTCGGAGGGGATGGCCCCGCCGTGGTTGGCGACGAGCAGGGCGCCGCCGTCGGTCGGGATCTTCTCGAGGCCGTCCCACTCCGCCCGGAACCACCGGCGGTACATGGGGTCGTACAGCCGTCGGACCAGCGCCCGCATGTGCTCGGAACGACCCCACTCGTCGACGTCGGACAGGCGGTCGCCGGCCTCGTCGGCGGCGTCGTCGCCGTCGGGTCTGGGGAGGGGCACGAGCGCCTTGGTCCTCCCGGTCACCTCGAGAGCGTGCGCGAGCAGCTCGGATCCGCCCGGTCCGGATCGGCGATCACCCACGCCGCCGATGGCGGTCGGTCCCTCCTCCTGTGACGACATGGCGCCGATGTTAGGTCGCAGCGCTGGGCGTCGACGGTGGTCCGAGGGCACTCAGGGGATGTTCCACGCGTAGGTCTGCTTCGTGAGCCGGAGGTAGATCACCGACTCGGTGCCGACCACGCCGGGGACCTTGCGGATCCGGTCGTTGAGCAGCTCGAGGAGAGCGTCGTCGTCGTGGACGAGGACCTCGGCGAGGATGTCGACGGATCCGGCGGTCAGCACCAGGTAGTCGACCTCGTCGAAGGCCGACAGCTCCGCGGCGACGTCACGGACGTCGCCTTCGACCTTGATGAGGATCATCGCCTGGCGGTGCAGGCCGAGCTGCAGCGGATCGGTCACCGCGACGATCTGCATCACGCCGCTGTCGAGGAGCCGCTGCACCCGTTGGCGCACCGCCGCCTCGGACAGTCCGACCTCGCGTGCGAGCTGCGTGTAGGGGCGGCGTCCGTCGACCTGGAGCCGACGGATCAGCTGGGCGTCGATCTCGTCGATCCGTGCGTCAGCCATCGGCACCGATTGTGGGCGATCTCCGCCGGGGCTTCAACGCCCGAGCGCGTGGCGGTAGAAGCGGGCGATCCAGCCGGCAACTCGATCCTGGTCGAGCGGGGGTGCCGGAGGGTGCAGCGACGCGAGGCCGGCGTCCACGACCTCGTCGCCGATCGACGCTCGACGGTCCTCCATCAGCCTCCTCGACAGGCCTGGCACGAACTCCGGGTGGCCCTGCACGCAGAACAGGTGGTCCTCGAGCCGGTACGCGCCGATCGGGCAGTACCCGGACGTGGCGAGCACCTGTGCTCCATCCGGAAGCCGGGTCACCTGGTCGCGGTGGCTCATGAGGATCGTGAAGCGCTCGACCGGGTCCATCCACGGTGCCGGCTGCACGACCTCGAAGGTGCGACCGCCGACACCCCAGCCGACCGCTGCGCGCCGGACGTCGCCGCCGAGTGCGAGGGCGGCGAGCTGGTGGCCGAAGCAGATGCCGACGTGCGGGCGACGCGCTCGTGCGAGCGCCACGATGAGGGCGCCGAGGTCGCTGATCCAGTCCTCGTCCTCGTAGGAGGATCGTCGGGATCCGGAGGTCATCCATGCGTCGCACTCGTCGAGCGCCGTGGGGAGCTCGCCACGGGTCACCTCGTAGATCCGCAGGTCGAGGCCGTGGTGGGCGAACCTGGCCGGGAACAGATCCGGGTAGTCGCCGGCGACGGCGGCCGGTCCGGCGTCGAGGTGGTCGCACAGGAGCAGTCCGACGGTGATGCGCTCGGCGGGCGTCGTCGGGTCAGTGGCCGTCGGTGACACGTTGCAGCACTCCTTCCAGCAGTCGTGACGGTCGGCGTCGTCGTGCCTCGGAGCGATCGGTGGCTGCTGCGAGGGTCCGGCCGCTGTTGACACCGATCCACCGCAGCGGCTCGGGCTCCCAATCTCGGCAGCGGTGGCCCACCCAGGGCAGCCTGACGAGGTCGGTGTCGCGCCCGAGCACGAGGTCGGCCAGGGTCCTGCCGGCGAGGTTCGTTGTGGACACGCCGTCTCCCACGTAGCCGCCGGCAGCACCCAGCCCGGTCCTCCCGTCGAAGCGCACCGACGCGGTCCAGTCGCGGGGAACGCCGAGCGGGCCACCCCAGTGATGGGTGATCCGTGCGTCCACGAGCGGCGGGAACAGCGATCGGAGCGTCGATGTCAAGTCGTCGGCGATTCGCCGGTCCCGGTCATAGGCGTCCCTGATCGCGGAGCCGAAGTGGTACGGCGCACCGCGGCCACCGAAGGCGAAGCGTCCGTCGAGGGTGCGCTGGCCGTACACCAGCAGGTGTCTGCCGTCGCTGAACGTCTCCCGGTCTGCCAGGCCGATCTGCTCCCAGATCTCGGCGGAGAGCGGTTCGGTCGCGATCATCATCGAGTACAGGGGCAGCAATCGGCGACGCTCGCCGGGCATCGAGGCGGTGTAGCCCTCGGTGCAGCGCAGCACCACGTCGGCCCGCAGCCTGCCGTGGTCGGTGGTGACGCCACCAGGGTGCAGCGATGTCGCCCGCGTGCCTTCGTGGATGCGTGCGCCGGCGGACTCGACTGCTCGCGCGAGCCCCCGGACGAGGCGTGCGGGATCGACCGACGCGCAGTGCGGGGTGAACGCTCCGCCGGCGTTGCCGACCACGCGAACCCGTTGGGCCATCTCCGCCGGGCTGAGCCACCGGTCGTCGCTCTCACCGAAGCCCCACCGGCGGCGTTCCTCGACGTGGGCTCTGAGCCGGGCGACGTGTGCGGGGTTGGTGGCCACGGTGACGGTGCCGCCGCGGGCCCAGTGGCAGTCGATCCCGAGTCGTTCGACCTGCGTCCCGACGACGTCGAGCGTATCGATCATCGCCCGGTGCTGCGCAACGGCGGCGTCACGTCCGGCGAGCACCGCGAGACGGTCCAACGAGGTCGGGAACAGCGCCGAGCACCACCCGCCGTTGCGACCCGACGCGCCGAAGCCGCAGACCTCCGACTCGACCACGACGACGCGGCAGTCGGGTTGCAGCTCCCTCAGGTGCAACGCGGTCCACAGCCCTGTGAGGCCGCCGCCCACGATCGCGACGTCGCAGTCGGTGTCGCCGGAGAGAGCCGGCCGTGGCGTCAGGTCGCCGCAGGACTCCAGCCAGAGGCTCCGTGATCGGACTCGCTCCACGTCGATGTCCACGTGGGCACGTTAGATGTCGCTCCGGTCCGGGATGACGAGCGGGCACCGTTGGAAATCCCCGCGACGTAGCTTCTGGGCATGTCCCTCGACGTGCACGTCCACGACGACCGGGTCACCGTCGACATCGGCGGCATCGACCAGGTCTGGTGCCTCAAGCGCCACATCGATCTGCCGATGCTCGACATCACCTCGGCCCGAGTCGTCACCGTCGCCGAGGCGAAGGAGGGGCTCGGCTGGCGCATCGGAGGCGGCAACTGGACCGGCCGGATGGCCACGGGTCACTTCACCGTTCCGGGACGAACGGGAGCCCGTCAGCTCTGGTGCGTCTACCGCGACGCCGAGGTGCTCGTGATCGACACCGACCTCGAACGGCCGGCCCGGGTCGTGTTGCAGCACCCGGACCGCGACCGCCTTGCGTGGCTCATAGCGGAGCGGATCCCGCAGCGCTCCTGAGCCGGCAGGGTGGGCCGGGTCGGCCGGCTCGGCCGCTCAGCGGGCGAGCCCGCCGGCGAACTCGGCGAACGCCTCCACGTAGCGGTCGACGTGCTCCTCGGTGTGCTGCACCGACAGCGTCCACTGCTCCTCGTCGCCCGGGGTCATGAACACACCCCGGTTGACCATCCACGGGTAGCTCGCCGTGTAGAGGTGGATGTTCGTGTCGAGGAAGTCCCGGTAGCAGGTGAGCGGCTCGGCGCGATAGGAGATGCAGCCCTTGCAGCCGAGGTCGACGGTGTGGGCGGGGAGGTCGTGGGTGCTGATGATCTCGTCCATCCCAGCGGAGAGACGCCCACCGAGCTCGCCGAGGTGCTCGTAGGCGTCGGTGGTGAGCACGCGGGTCAGCGTCGCGAGCGCGGCGGCGACCGACATCGGGTTGCCGTTGAAGGTCCCCTGGTGCGCCGCCCCCCGGTTGATCTCCTCCATGATGTCCGCCCTGCCGCCGAAGGCGCCGATGGGGGCACCACCGCCGATGGCCTTGGCCCAGGTGGCGAGGTCGGGCCGCACGCCGAAGCGCTCCTGCGCCCCGCCCTCTGCGATCGTCGCGCCGCACTTCACCTCGTCGAAGATCAGCACGACACCGTGACGGGTGCACAGGTCCTTGACGGCCTGCAGGTAGCCGTCGGCGGGGACGACGATGCCGATGTTCATCATCACCGGCTCCATGATCAGACACGCGATCTGGTCGCCTTCCGCCTGCAGCAGCCGCTCGAGCGCGCCGACGTCGTTGAACGGCACGACGCGGATCCACTCGGCGAGCCCTGCGGGCATCCCCTTGGACTTGGGGGTGGCTGCGGGGGCGTCGCGCCCGCCCATGACGTCGGCGCCGGGCAGCACCGAGTACATGAGCTGGTCGACGTGGCCGTGGTAGGACCCCTCGATCTTGGCGATCACGTCACGACCCGTCGCGGCGCGGGCCACGCGGATCGCCGACATGTTCGACTCGGTGCCGGAGTTGGTGAACCGGACCTGATCGACCCGGAACCGTCGACACAGCTCCTCGGCGAGCGCCACGGTCGTCTCGACCGTCACGGCGAAGTGCATGCCGTTGCGCGCCGCGTCCGACACCGCCTCGGCGACGATCGGGTGTGCGTGGCCGACCGCCATCGAGCCGAAGCCGTTGTGGAAGTCGAAGTAGCCGTTGCCGTCCACGTCCCACACCTCGGCGCCGACCCCGCGCTGCAGGTACACGGGATACGGGTCGCCGAGCTGGAAGCTGGAGGCGACGCCGCCGGGCATCGACCGGACGGCCCGCTCGTAGAGCGCCTTCGACGCCGTAGTCCGCTCCAGCAGCCGCGGCATCTCCTGCGCTGCGATCTCCTCGGCGCGACGGGTCAGCCGCTCGTCCCGTTCGGTCATGTGCGCTCCTCCTGGATCGTCGTCGGTCATGCGCTGGTCGGCCGGAGCGTGCTCACCACTTGACCATCACGTGCTTGAGCTCGGTGTAGTGCTCGACCGCGTACTGCGACATGTCCTTGCCGTAGCCGGACTGCTTGAAGCCGCCGTGGGGCATCTCCGACACGAGCGGGATGTGGTCGTTGACCCACACGGTGCCGAAGCGGAGTCGGGCGCTCGCCTCCATGGCCGTGCCGACGTCCGATGTGAACACCGACGCGGCGAGCCCGTAGTCGACGTCGTTCGCCATCGCGATCGCGGATTCGACGTCGGCTGCGGACTGGATCGTGACGACCGGGCCGAACACCTCGCGCTGGACGATCTCGTCGGCCTGGCCGACCCCGATCAGCACCGACGGCTCGTAGTAGAACCCGTCGCCGTCGCGGGCCGTGCCGCCGGTGACAGCGGTCGCACCGGCGGTGACCGCCCGGTCGACGAAGCCATGGATCCGCCCGCGCTGCGCGGAGGAGATGACGGGTCCGAGCTCGGTCGCCTCGTCGGTCGTCGGACCGATGACGAGGCTGCGTGCCGCGTCGCGGATCGCGTCGACCGCGGCGTCGTGGATCCCGGCCCCGACGATCACGCGGCAGGCAGCGGTGCAGTCCTGCCCGGCGTTCCAGAACCCGCCGACCTTGATCGCCTCGGCGACCGTGGCGAGGTCCGCGTCGTCGAGCACGACGACGGGTGCCTTGCCGCCGAGCTCGAGGTGCACCCGCTTGAGGGAGTCCGAGGCGGCCTTCGCGATCGCCTTGCCGGTCCCGACCGATCCGGTGAGCGAGACCATCTCCACGAGGGGGTGCTCGACGAGCTGCGCCCCGGCCTGCTTGCCCCCGGTGATCACGTTCAGGACACCGGCGGGGAAGATGTCCGCAGCGATCTCGGCGAGCAGCAACGAGCTCATCGGCGTGAGCTCCGACGGCTTGAGCACGACGCAGTTGCCCGCTGCGAGCGCGGGGCCGAGCTTCCACGCAGCCATCATGAACGGGTAGTTCCACGGGGCGATCGATGCCACGACGCCGATCGGCTCACGTCGCAGCATCGACGTGTAGCCCTCCAGGTACTCGCCGGCGCCCTGGGTCTCCATGGTGCGACAGGCGCCCGCGAAGAACCGGTAGCAGTCGACGGCTGCCTCGACCTCGATGCCGGTCGCAGCGACGGGCTTGCCGGCGTCGAGGTGCTCGATGGCCACGACGTCCCCTGCGCGTGCCTCGATGGCGTCGGCGAAGCGCAGCAGCGCCGCCATCCGCTCTGCGGGGGTGGTCCGACCCCACGTCGTGAACGCCCCAGCTGCCGCCCGGCACGCGTCGTCGACGTCATCGGGCCCGGACGCCGGCGCCTCGAAGACGACGGCGCCGGTTCCGGGGTCGACGATCGCGTCGGTGTCGCCGGAGCGTGCGGGGACCCAACGGCCTCCGATGAAGTTCTCGCTGCGGACCTCGGTGACGGACATGCCCTCGACCCCCTCGTGGGTTGCTCGCGATCGGCGGTTCGCCGCGTGTCGTGTGCAAGGATGCGACCCGTCCAGGCGAGTCCACCCTCCGCGTTCGTCCAGGCCGGACGGGGTGATTCGTGGCAGTAAGGTACCAAACGAACGAAATCCATCGCATGCGTGGGGGACGGCTGCGAATGTCACGGTCGACGGATCAGGACCCGGGGAGCACGCTCGAGGACCCGGGAGCGGTCGCGGGTGGGCCCGTGGTGCGCCTCGAGCGCGTCACCAAGCACTTCGGTGACTTCGTGGCGGTGGAGGAGGCCGACTTCGACATCGCAGAGGGCGAGTTCTTCTCGATGCTCGGCCCGTCCGGCTGCGGCAAGACCACGACCTTGCGCATGATCGCCGGGTTCGAGCAGCCCACCGCCGGTCGGATCCTGCTGCAGGGCCGTGACGTGTCGCGCACCCCGCCGCACAAGCGTGACGTCAACACCGTGTTCCAGAACTACGCGCTCTTCCCGCACATGGACGTCTTCGACAACGTCGCCTTCGGTCTGCGGAACCGCAAGGTCAAAGACGCCGAGGTGCGCACCCGGGTCCACGAGATGCTCGAGGTCGTGCGCCTCCCGGAGTTCGCGCAGCGGCGACCGAACCAGCTCTCCGGGGGTCAGCAGCAGCGGATCGCTCTCGCCCGGGCGCTGGTCAACATGCCCAAGGCGCTGCTGCTCGACGAACCTCTCGGGGCGCTGGACCTGAAGCTGCGCCAGGTCATGCAGCTCGAGCTCAAGCGGATCCAGCGCGACGTCGGGATCACGTTCATCTTCGTCACCCACGACCAGGAGGAGGCCCTCACGATGTCGGACCGCATCGCGGTCATGACCCAGGGCCGTGTCGATCAGATCGGCACCCCGACGGAGATCTACGGCCACCCGGCCACCACCTTCGTCGCCGGGTTCATCGGCACCGCCAACCTGCTGCCGGTGAAGGTGGTGTCCCAGACCGGCGACCAGGTCACCGTCGACTCCCGCCTCGGCAACCAGTTCCGCGTGCCCGCAGGTGGCCGGACCCATGCTGTGGGATCGGACGCCACGATCATGATCCGGCCGGAGCGGTTGGTGCCGGCGGGTGCGCCGCTGCATGGTGGCGAGGCGGCCGGGACGATCGACTGCACGGTGACCAGCCTCGTCTTCCAGGGCCCGGTGGTGCGCTGCCAGGTGCAGACGTCGACAGGCGCCGACCTGGTCGCCCACCTCGGACCGGAGGACGATCCGGCGAGCCTCGCCGTCGGGTCCCCGATCACGATGACGTGGGCCTACGACGGCGCCTACCTGGTCCCGGAGGCGATCGACGCCGACCAGGCGGGAGTCACCTCGATGGACGACGACGAGACCGCAGCGGTCGCCGTCGGTTGAGCTCCGGCACGACCGTTCCACACCCGGAGCATCCAGACACACCGACCCGGACAGACCAGGAGGAACCATGGCGAACCGTGTGAGCCGTCGACAGTTCATGACCCGTTCGGGACTCGCGCTCGGCGGTGCGATCATCGCCCCGCAGGTGCTCGCCGCGTGCGGTGGCGGTGGCGGCGACGAGGCGGCGACGAAGGGCGTGTACTTCGAGAACTGGCCGGAGTACATCGACACGGCGAGCGACGGGTCCGTCTACGGACCGGGCACGACGCTCGCCCTGTTCACCAAGGAGACCGGGATCCCGATCAAGTACGTCCAGACCCTCAACGACAACAACGAGTTCTTCGCCAAGATCCAGCCGCTGCTGTCGGCGGGAAAGACGATCGGCCCGAACGTCGTCGCGCCGACGTACTGGATGGCCGCCCGGCTGCTCGACCTGAAGTGGCTCGACAAGCTGCCGCTGTCGAAGATCCCGAACGCGAAGAACCTGGTGAGCGGCTTGCAGAAGCCGCCGTCGGATCCCACCGGGGACTACTCGCTGCCGTGGCAGGCCGGCACCACCGGGATCGCGTACAACGTCAAGGCGACGGGGGGCAAGGAGCTCAGGTCCATCCAGGACCTGTGGGACCCGGCGCTCAAGGGCAAGGTCACCGTCGTGACCGAGATGCGCGACACGATCGGGCTCATCGCCATGTCGCTCGGCATCGACATCTCCACCGCGAACACGCTCGCGCAGTACCAACCCGCCTACGACGAGCTCAAGAAGCAGGTCGACAGCGGCCAGATCAAGCAGTTCACCGGCAACGAGTACGTGGGGCCGCTCGAGGACGGCTCCACCGCTGCGTGCATCGCGTGGTCCGGTGACGTGCTCGGCATGAAGAACCCCGACGTCCGCTACGTCGTGCCCGAGTCCGGCGGGACGCTGTGGTTCGACACGATGACGATCCCGAAGGGCGCGCCGAACGTCGACGACGTCGCCAAGTGGATGGACTTCGTCTACGACCCCGTGAACGCGGCGCGCATCACCGCGGCGGTCCGGTTCATGTCCCCGGTGCAGGGCGTGCAGGAGGTCCTGAGGAGCAAGGGGGGCGAGGATGCGGTGCTCGCCGAGAACCCGCTGCTGTTCCCTGACGACGCGACCAAGGCCCGCCTCCACACGTTCGCGAACCTCAGCGATGCCGAGGAGCAGAAGATGGACGAGGCCTTCTCGAAGATCTCCGGGGCGTGAGGGTGGCCGACGACGGCACGGGCCGGGGGCTTCGACGCGGTCGGTGGGCGCCGATGGGCATGTTGAGCCCGGGCGTCATCTGGTTGCTGCTGTTCTTCCTCGTACCGGTCCTGATCCTCGTCAAGGCGTCGCTGTCGTCGACCCCACGCCGATTCATCCCGCCGACGTTCTCCTGGGACTGGTCGAACTACACCGCGGCGTTCAGCCAGTACCAGCCGCAGTTCGTCCGCTCGTTCGGCTACGCCGGCACCGCGACGATCCTCGCGATCCTGATCGGCTACCCGCTCGCGTACTGGATCGCGACGCAGGGGGGTCGGTTCAAGAATCTGCTGATCGGCCTCGTCGTCGTCCCGTTCTTCATCTCCTACCTGATCCGAACCATCGCGTGGACGTCGATCCTCTCCGACAACGGGCCGTTCGTCGGGCTGTACCGGCTGCTGCCGTGGGTCGGGTCCGACGGCCGTCTCCTCGCCACGCCGTGGGCGGTGATCGGTGGCCTCACCTACAACTTCATCTCGTTCATGATCCTGCCCATCTACGTGAGCCTCGAGAAGATCGACTTCCGCCTCACCGAGGCGGCAGCGGACCTCGGCAGCACGGCGTGGCACGCGTTCCGCAAGGTGGTGCTGCCGCTGTCGATGCCCGGCGTGTTCGCGGGGAGCCTGCTGGTGTTCATCCCGGCTGCGGGCGACTACATCAACACCTACTACCTCGGCTCCGCGAAGACCACGATGATCGGCACGGTCGTGCAGGACCAGTTCCTCAAGCAGCAGGACTACCCGCAGGCCGCTGCGCTGTCGATGGTGCTCATGGTGATCATCACGACGATGGTGCTCATCTACTCCAAGTTCCTCGGGACCGAGGGGCTGGCTGTATGACGGGGTGGGTCGCATGACCATGTCCGGTGGCGCAGCGCCCCCGGTCCTCGTCGAGACGCCGGATCTCGATGCCGGGACGGGTGGGCCGCAGAGGATCCAGCGCCGCTGGGGCCGTCGCGTGCTCACAGGGTTCTGCGTGCTCGTGTTCCTGTGGCTGTTCGCGCCGCTCATCAACATCGTGGCGTTCACGTTCAACCGCCCGCTCGGTCGACGGAACCTGACGTGGAACGAGTTCACCCTCGAGAACTGGGCGCAGCCCTTCAAGGACGTGACCTTGACCAGCGCGTTCCTCCGGAGCCTGCTCGTGTCCGCGGTCGCGGTGTCGATCGCGCTCGTGCTGGGCTCGTTGATGGCCATCGCGCTCGCCCGATACCGCTTCAGCGGTTCCAAGGTCACCGAGGTGTTCCTCGTGCTGCCGCTGACGACGCCCGAGATCGTGATGGGCGCGTCGCTGTACCAGCTGTTCCTGAACCGCAACGTCACGCTCGGCTTCTCGACGATCGTGATCGCGCACATCATGTTCTGCGTCAGCTTCGTGGCGCTGACCGTGAAGGCGCGGGTGCGCGGCTTCGACTGGACGCTCGAGGACGCGGCGATGGACCTCGGCTCCTCGCCGTGGCGGACGTTCCGGAAGGTCACCTTCCCGTTGATCCTCCCGGGCATCCTCGCTGCGGCGCTGTTGAGCTTCGCCCTGTCGCTCGACGACTACATCATCACGGACTTCACCAAGGGCGAGTACGTGACGTTCCCGATCCAGGTGAACAACCAGTTCAAGATCTCGTTCCCGCCGCAGGTCAACGTGCTCGCGACCATGATCCTGGTCGTGAGCGTGCTCCTGCTGGTGCTGACGTCGCTGCGGGAGGACCGCTCGAGCGTCGTCGGTCGCTGAACCGACGCGCTCCGCCGTCCACCAGCACCCGCCTCGCCGTTCGTGTGCGGTTCCGACGCGTGGCGCGTCGTTCTCGCACGCGAACGCCGGGTCGTGCCGTTCGTGTGCGGTTCCGACGCGCGGCGCGTCGTTCTCGCACGCGAACGCCGGGTCTCGCCGAATGTGTCCGACGTGGCAGGGTGGAGGACATGCGCGTGATCGAGGTGTTCGCCGATGTCACCTGCCCGTTCACCCACGTCGGGCTCCGGCGTTTCGTGGACCGTCGTGCCGAGCTGGGTCGTCACGACGTCGTGCTGCGAGTGCGCTCGTGGCCGCTCGAGGTGGTCAACGGCTCGCCGCTGGATGCGGCATTCATCGCCGAGGAGGTCGACGACCTCCGCGCCCAGGTGGCGCCGGAGCTATTCGCCGGGTTCGCCGAGGCGACGTTCCCGGCGACGTCCGTGCCGGCGCTCGCTCTGGCTGCAGCGGCGAACGACGTCGACCTGTCGACGGGGGAGCAGGTGAGCCTGGCGCTGCGGACGATGCTGTTCGAGGAGGGCGCCGACATCGCCGACGAGGCGGTGCTGCGAACTGTGGCTGTCGACCACGGGGTGGACTGGGACGACGTCGATGCGTCTCGTGTGCTCGCCGATCACGCCGAGGGCGTCGAACGGCACGTGATCGGGTCGCCGCACTTCTTCACCCCGGACGCAGACTTCTTCTGCCCGGGGCTCGCGATCTCCCGCGGCGAGGACGGCCACCTCCAGGTCGAACCGAAGGCCGAGGTCTTCGACGCCTTCCTCGCCTCCTGCTTCGCCTGACCGAGCGGGCGACTGTCAGACCCTGATGCTTGGATGGCGTCGTGGCCGATCGACACCTCAACCCCGTTCCCGACCGACCTCCTGCGATCGCGTTCGCCGAGGTGGTGCGAACGGTGACGGCGGTCGCTCGGCGTCGAGGGCTGGACGTCCCGGTGTTCCGTTCCCCGCCGAAGTTGGACGACGTCGACCGCACGCTTCGCCGCCGCCCGGATGGTC
>JAFDWA010000250.1 GCA_018268735.1 Actinomycetota bacterium
ACCTCTCTCGGAGCACCCGGCAACGCAACGCAGCGCAAGCAGGTCGGGATGCTGCAGATCAGCTTCCTGAGGGCCATCGCCGACGCTGCTCCGAGCGACCTCTCCAAGGAGGCGGCCACGCTCCGGGACGCTGCTGACAAGGTCCAGAAGGAAGGCGAGCAGACCAACTGGTCCGAGGACTTCATGAAGGGACCGAAGTCGCTCGAGAAGAACACCGCGTACTCGACGGCCTCGTCGAAGCTCGTGACGGCGATCGGCAAGCAGTGCGTGCCCTCAGCGGGTGGCGCTCCGACCGACAGCGCCCCTGCGACGCCGTGACCCGAGTCGGCCGATCCGTCGTGCAGATCGGCATGGTCGGACTGCTGATCACAGCTGGCGTCGGATGCACCACCGGCAAGTCCACGGGCTCGAAGCGCACGACCACCACAGCGACGACGACGAGCGCACCGACGCCGTCGACGGTCACCGACGCCGCGTTCGACCAGCAGGCGACGACAGCGGAGCTGATGATCCGCAACGCCGGGACCGACCCCTGCGCGGTCATCAAGGCGTTCCCGTTGTCATCGAGCATGCCGACGCCGGTCAACCCGGCTCAGGTCGAGCGCGGTGTCAAGGTGATCGTGGCGCTGTTCAACGCGATCGCCGCCAGCGCTCCTCCTGAGGCCGCAGCAGACGCTCCGCTGCTCAAGAAGGCTGCTGAGGATCTGCTCGCGGAGGGCGAAGCCAACAAGTGGCAGCCGAAGTGGTTGCTGTCGACACCGAAGAGCATCACAGGCCCAGAGGTGACGAAGGCGTTCTCCGACTACCAGTCGACGGTGATGAAGTCCTGCATGGCGCAGACACCGACCACGGCCAAGCCCTGAGCACGTCGGCGCGGCGGAGGATCCGAGGGTTCGCTGCTAGGCGGAGAAGTCCGCGTCGCGCTTGTGGACGAACGCGTCCCGTGCCTCGTCGCTGACACCGGTGAGGTTGAGCTCGAACGTGAAGCCCTGCTCGAAGCGGTAGCTGCGGTTCACGTCCACCGGGTCGATGCCGTTGAGCGACTCCTTCGCCCGACGGATGACCGTCCGGCTCTTGGTGCAGATCTTCGCTGCGATCTCCAGTGCGGCACCACGGAGCTCGTCACGTGGGACGACCCTGCTCACAGATCCCCAGGCGGCGAGCAGCGACACGTCGACGGGCTCAGCGGTGTAGACCATCTCGCGCATCCGGTGCTGGGGCACCAGCCGTGCGAGGTGCGTGGCGGCGCCGAGCGCCCCCTGGTCGACCTCTGGCAGACCGAACCGTGTTCCCTCCGCAGCGACGATCACATCCGCGTTGCCGACGAGGCCGATGCCGCCACCCAGGCAGAAGTCGTGCACCGCGGCGATGACCGGCACCTCGCACTCGTAGACGGCCTTGAACGCCGCGTAGCAGCCGCGGTTCGCACCGATCAGGGCGTCGAAGCCGTCGGTGGCCTGCATCTCCTTGATGTCGACTCCAGCGTTGAAGCCCTTGCCCTCGGCCGCCAGCACGACGGCGCCGATCTGCGGGTCCCGGCCCGCGGCGGTGACGACGTCGGCCAGGTCGAACCACCCCGCGACCGTCAAGGCGTTGACGGGAGGGTTGTCCATGACGACCTCGGCGATGCCGTCGTGCTTGTCCACGGTGATGCTCACGGGCTTCGACGGTACCCGACGACGAGATCTGCCAACGCGTCGAGCAGCACGGGATCCGACAGGTAGCCGCTGTGGCCTTCGAGGGAGGTCGGCAGCCCCCGGACCTGCCCGACCGGATCCTCGCCGTACAGGCCGGGGAGCCGATCGGCGACGAACCCGATCGGATCGCCGGGAGCACGGACCGCCGTGAGCTCGACCCCGCGTCGGGCGATTGCAGAGGTCGCGCCGGGTGCCCCGGACCCCGGGGAGCCGAGCTCGACGACCGCGTCGGCTCGCATGCCACGGGCCGCTGCCCGGCCGGCGACGACCCCGCCGTAGCTGTGGCCGACCACCACCACCGTCGACGCCCCCGCTCTCCGGAGGCGCTCGACCTCGCCGACGAGCGCTCCTGCACCCTCGTCGGCCGGATCGGCATCGAGCGCGCCGAGCAGCCGGTCCGGCGGGTCGTAGCCCAGCCAGGACAGCACCGCGACGCGGCCCGGATCATCGACCCGCTCGGCGAGACGCCACCAGATCCGGGTCGCGTCGGATCGCAGGCGCGCCCGGTCGGCGCGGTCGGTGCCGACGCCGGGGACGACCACGACGACGACCGCCGCGTCCGACGGCCCGACCCGTTGCAGCAGCCGACCACCGTCGCTCGGCAGGTCCACGGTGACCGCGACCTCCGGGCCGACGAGCGATGTCCGACGCTGCTGCTGCGCCGCTCGCTCGAGCCTGCGGGCGAGCGCGACGAGGTCCTCACCCGCGCGCCGCCGCTGCGACTCCAGGGACCGGAGGCTCCACGCGAAGCTCGCGGCGTCCGGCCCGCTCCACGCAGCGGTCCATCGCGGGCGGGCGCAGAGGTCCGATGCAGCGGACCGCATCGTGGCGGCGAGGACGTCGAGCGCGTCGGGGTCGGCGCCGACCGCGGTCACCGCGTCGGTCGTGGTCGATCGCAGGTGGGGGAGCTCACGCGGGCACCGTAGGTCCGCGTCCACGCTCCGGTCAGCGGGGACCGCTCCCCGCTCCGGTACCGTCGAGCCGTGCACGACGAGCTCAGCGACCAACTCGACCACACCGGCCGTGTGGTGGTCGTCACCGGCGGGACGAAGGGGATCGGCAAGGTGCTGGTGCAGCGCTTCCTCGACTGGGGCGCCGAGGTCGTGACCTGCGGACGGACCGCACCCGACTTCGTGGCGTCCTCGTCGGGGCGCGAGGCGTCGTTCGTCGCGGCCGACCTCCGGGACCCCGACCAGGCCGCTGCGGTCGTCGACGCCGCGGTCGAGCGCCATGGCCGCATCGACGTCGTCATCAACAACGCGGGTGGAGCACCCGAGGCCGACGCCGCCACCGCCTCGCCCCGCTTCAGCGAGGCGATCATCCGGCTGAACCTGCTGGCCCCGCTGCACGTCGCACAGCGGGCGAACCACCACATGCAGGCGGGTGACGGCGGCGTCATCGTCAACATCTCCTCGGTGTCGGGCACGCGTCCCTCACCGGGGACGGCTGCCTACGGCGCTGCGAAGGCCGGCCTGCTGAACCTGACGTCCTCGCTCGCAGTGGAGTGGGCCCCGAAGGTGCGCGTCGCTGCGATCGTGGCCGGCTTGATCGCGACCGAGAGCTCGGAGCTGTTCTACGGCGACGCACGGGCACAGGCACGTGTCGCATCGACGGTGCCGGCGGGGCGGCTCGGTCTCCCGGAGGATCTCGCCCAGGCGTGCCGCTGGGTGTCGTCGCCGCTCGCCTCCTACGTCAGCGGATCCGCGATCTGGCTCCACGGCGGCGGTGAACGACCGGCGTTCCAGGGTGCGGTGGTCGACATCTGATCCGCCGATTCGGTCGAGGTCCTTCCTACGCTGGTCGGATCGGACCGAACGATCGACGTCGACGCGACACCCGGCGGATGGCCGCTGCACTGCTGTGCACGACGCTGGCGCTCGTCGCTCTGCCGGCTGCCTGCTCGGAGCTCGGCAACCAGGCAGACGCGACC
>JAFDWA010000251.1 GCA_018268735.1 Actinomycetota bacterium
ATCGCCGCGACGAACACGAGGTCGTAGAACAGCTCCAGCCACGACTGCTTGGGTGCTGCGGGGATGAGCCTCGGCGGACTGGAGGGTCCCACTGGGGTGGGCAGTGCTCCGGCCGGTGTCGCCGGTCCGCTCACTCGCCGCCTCCGCCGGCGCGGGTCGCGGTCGGCGACGCCAGCGTGCCGTCGTCGCCGAGCGAGAAGAACCGACCGGCCCGCGTACCGAAGTAGATGCGGCCCTTCCACACCGTCGGGGTGGACTCGATGCAGCCGCCGACGTCGACCGTCCAGATCTCCTTCGGTCGAACCCGCGGATCAGCGACGTCGTAGCCGTGCAGCACGCCGTTGCAATCGCCCTGGATCAACACGTCGTCGACGACGACCGGCGACTGCCATGTCGGACCCGGGAGCTTGAACGACCACAGCTCCGCACCGGTCTGCTGGTCGAGTCCGACGACCTTGCCGCCGTCGGTCGGAGCGATCACCACGCCTCCGTGCAGCGCGGGCGTGGCCCAGAACCCGGCGGGGTTCGATCCCCGGTCGTCGTACTTCCACACGAGCGGGTTGGTGGGGTTCCTCGGGTCCAGCTTCATGAGCTGGCCGACCTCGGCGTCGCGCGCGTTGGCGCGCTCGTACTCGACGGCCACGTACAGGAAGCCGTCCGCGTCGATGACGACCGACGCATCGGTGTCGTCACCGGTCCAGAACCGGAACGTCTGGGTCGGCGTGCCCCCGGTGCGCAGCGGTCCCATGTCCCAGCCCATGACGAGCCCGCCCGAGTTCGCCCAGTACGCCGTGTTGCCCGACATCGACACCGAGTTCTCAATGGAGAACTCCTTCGCCCGGTTGCCGGCGAGGTCGTGGATCACCTGCTGGTCCCAGCTCGGCGTGTTGAACACGAGCTTGGGGTCGACGGTCACCTTGCCATCGGCTCCGTAGCCCCGGTTCAGCTTCACTGCGTGGAACTGGCTGTTCTCACCGCCCTCGAACAGGAAGTCGTCGAGCACGAGCCCAGCGCCGTCCCAGTCGTCGTTCCACAGCGTCGGTGACACCGCGCTTGCCGACAGCTTCCACATCTCCTGCGCAGCGCCGCCGCGGTCGATCGCGATCACCCGGTAGTAGTTGTCCCGGCTGCCGGTGTAGACGAGCGGGTAGCCGTCGGGGTCGACGGTGACCGACCCCTTGATGATGTCGCCGGTCGGCAGCGGCGGGAGGATGTCCTCGCCGGTCTCACCGTCCATGAAGTGCACCGCACGGTCATACGCGCCGAACACGACCCACGTCCGCCCGTCGCGCTCGAACACCGCCGGCTGGCCGGTCCAGCCGGACCCGCACCACACCTTCGTCTCGCGTCCGACCGTCGACGGCGAGCACATCCCGCCGGTCTTCGGGTAGTACCACCGGACCTTCGGAGCCTTGGGGACATCACCGCGGCCGTAGTAGGTGCGCGTCGGGTTGCCGCGGAAGGTGAGGCTCCCGGGGACCTTCGCCGACCACATCCGCCCGGAGCTCGCCGGATTGACGAACTGGCCGTCGGCGTCCGCCGGCACCTGGGTCAGATCAGGCGGAGCTGTCGTCGTCGATGCAGAGCTGGACGTGCTCCGCCGGACCCCGTCACGCGTGTCGGCGGTGCCGGCGCCGCCGGTCACGTCCTCGTCGCCGACGTCGACGAGCTGGGACGTAGCTGCGACCAGGAGCACAGCGAGGACCACGACGACCGACGTGCCGAGGAGTCGACGTCGGTGTCGGCCCGGTCGTCTCGGATCCGTCGCTGCGTTCCGGGAACGGGGCCGCTCGACTCGCGGCACGGATGGTTCGTCGGGCGTCATCGCACGCCATCATGGACCGACCGTCGGCGACGTTGGTGGTCCTGCCGGCGCTACTGGCGCAGCTCGCCCTCGGCGACGAGACGGTCGAGCGTGAGCTCCGGGTGCTCGCCCTCGAGGCGCTCCAACCAGTACACGGACTCGAACACGGCGAGCAGCTCGCCGTCGGAGCGCTGCAGCACGTCGACGCCCTGCATCGCCCGCAGCTCGGCGCGTGACGCCTCGTCGGTGCGTCGAGCGACGCGGAAGCGCGTCGGCGTCAGCTCGACCGGGGCGCCGAACTCGTTCTCGAGCCGATGGATCGCCACCTCGAACTGGAGTGCGCCGACCGCAGCCAGCACGGGGGCCTGGTCTCCGAACTCGGGGTCGCGCAGCACCTGCACCACCCCCTCCTCGTCGAGCTGCTGGATCCCCGTGCGGAACTGCTTGGACTTGCCGACGTCGGTGGTGCGGGCGACCGCGAAGTGCTCCGGTGCGAAGCTCGGGATCGGGGGGAACGTCACCGCGTCGGTGACGTAGAGGCTGTCGCCGACACGCACATCGGTCGCGTTGACGAGGCCGACGACGTCGCCGGGGAACGCCTCTTCGATCGTCTCGCGCTCCTGTCCGAACACCGAGTGCGCGTACTTGGTGGCGAAGGGCTTGCCGGTCCGGCCGTGGGTGACGACCATCCCGCGCTCGAATCGACCGGAGCAGACCCGCAGGAACGCGATCCGGTCCCGGTGCGCTCGGTCCATGTTCGCCTGGACCTTGAACACGAACCCCGAGAACGCGGCATCCAGGAAGCGTCGAGCCCCGTCGACGTCGGCCCGCGCCCCGGGAGCCGGGACCTCGTCGATCACGGTGTCGAGCAGGAGCCGGACACCGAAGTTGGTGAGCGCCGACCCGAACAGCATCGGGGTCGTCTCCCCGGCGAGGAACAGCTCCTCGTCGTGCTCGGTTCCGGCGAGGAGCTCGAGGTCGTCCCGCGCTGCGAGCCACGCCTCGGTCTCCTCCGAGCGCGCACGTTCTGGGACGACCACCTCCTCCGGTGCCTCCGTCGCGCCACGTGCGGTTCGGGTGAAGCGGATGAAGTCCCCCGATGCCCGGTCCACCACGCCGCGGAAGTCCCCAGCGATGCCGACGGGCCACGTCACCGGTGTGCACATGATCGACAGGTGCGACTCGATGTCGTCGATGAGCTCGAGAGCGCTCAGCCCGGGTCGGTCCCACTTGTTGACGAACGTGATGAGCGGCAGCCCCCGGTCCCGGCACACCTCGAAGAGCTTGAGGGTCTGCGGTTCGATGCCCTTCGCCGCGTCGAGCACCATCACCGCGGCGTCGCATGCGGTGAGCACGCGGTAGGTGTCCTCGGAGAAGTCGCGGTGACCCGGGGTGTCGAGCAGGTTCACGACGCGGTCGCGGTACGGGAACTGCAGCACGGTCGAAGTGATCGAGATGCCACGCTGCTGCTCGAGCTCCATCCAGTCCGACGTCGCCGAACGCCGGTCGCCCCTCGCCTTGACGGCGCCGGCCTCGCGCCCGAGTGCACCGCCGTAGAGCAGCAGCTTCTCGGTCAGCGTGGTCTTGCCCGCATCAGGATGCGAGATGATGGCGAACGTCCGGCGTCGTGCGGCTTCCACCGTCGGGTCTGCCCCGCGGGACTCGCTCACGTGGTCACTCCTCTGGTCGGGCCAAGAGGGTAGGTCGCCCGGTCCGTGGAGCTGCAGCCGGAGGAGCGTCAGGAGCCTGGACGCCGGCGATCGGCGGCGTCAGCCGTTGTCGACGACGAAGCGGCTGACCATGCGGATG
>JAFDWA010000252.1 GCA_018268735.1 Actinomycetota bacterium
CTCGACGAGGTGCCGCCGACGGCCGAGGCCCGCGCCCGGATCCTGACCGACCTGTGCGCCGAACTCGACCTCGATCCCCGCCAGGCGGTTGCGTACGCGGACTCATCGTCGGACCTGCCCATGCTCGAAGCGGTCGGGTTCCCCGTCGCGGTGAACCCCGAGCCGCGCCTCGCGTCGATCGCCCGCAAGCGCGGCTGGCTCGTCGAGGACTTCGGCTCGACCCACCGCCACCAGCTGCTCCCGATCGGACCGACGTGGCGGGATCGTGCACGAACAGCAGCGGGCGGGCCCGGAACCGGAGCAGGCTCGTGAAGGCGCTGCGCTTCGAACGGGATCCGATCCGCTTCGGCGCCGCCCGAGTCGCATCGGGTCTGCGACCGGGATCCGGTGCCCGCTACGGACCGCTCGAGCTCGTCGACGACGACCCGCCGGAGCTCCCCGGCCCCGACTGGGTGCGGATCCGGACCCGGCTGTCGGGCATCTGCGGGTCGGACCTGGCGACGGTCGACGGACGGTCATCGCGCTGGTTCGAACCGATCGTGTCGTTCCCGTTCGTGCCCGGCCACGAGGTCGTCGCCGACCTGCCTGCCGCCGACCCTGTTGCCGCCGACCCTGTTGCCGCTGAACCCGCATCCAGCGAACCCCGGTCGCAGCGCGTCGTGCTCGAACCGGTGCTCGGCTGCGTCGCCCGTGGCGTGGCCGAGCCGTGCAGCGCGTGTGCCGCCGGCCACCTCGGCGGGTGCGAGCTCCTCGCCCACGGACGCCTGGACGCCGGGCTGCAGACCGGGTTCTGCTGCGACACCGGCGGCGGCTGGTCGACCGAGCTCGTCGCGCATCCGAGCCAGCTGCACCCGGTGCCCACCGGGATGGCCGACGAGGCCGCGGTGCTCGTCGAGCCGACTGCGTGCGCAGTCCACGGCGCGCTCCGGGCCCGCGTCCGTCCCGGCGACACCGTCGCGCTCATCGGCGCGGGCACCCTCGGCCTGCTCACGCTCGCGGCGCTGCGGCGCTTCGCGCCGGAGGCGACGGTGATCATCGGCGCGAAGCACCCCCACCAGCGAGACCTCGCCCGCGAGCTCGGTGCCCAGGTCGTCGTCGAGGCCGACGAGCTCGCCCGGGCGGTCCGTCGCCGCACCGGGACCCAGGTGCTCGGTTCCCACGCAACCCGACGCCTGACCGGCGGAGCGGAGGTCACGATCGACTGCGTCGGCTCGGCCGACAGCCTCGCCACCGCTCTCGCCGTCACCCGACCCACCGGCCGTGTCGTGATGGTCGGCATGCCCGGGGTCCTCAGGGCGGACCTGACACCGCTGTGGCAGCGCGAGATCGAGCTCGTCGGCGCCTACGCCTACGGGACCGAGGCGCTCCCCGGTCCCGACGGTGCACCGAGCGGCGAGACGGCCCGCACCTTCGACCTGGCGTTCGACCTCGTCGACTCCGCCGGCCTCGGCCGACTGCTGTCGGCCACCTACCCGCTGGAGCGGGCCACCGACGCCATCGCCCACGCCGCTGAGGCCGGTCGTCGCGGCGCCGTCAAGATCGCCTTCGACCCGCGAACCTGAAGCCCGGACCACGAACCCGAGATCCCGAGGAACACCACGCCGTGCCTGTCTCCCGACCCCGCACCGAATGGGCCCACACGGTCCGACGATCGGACCGTCCGACCCCACGGCCCGGTCTCGTCCTCGACGTGGACCGCTCGACCCCGCCGGTCCTGTTCCACCACGGCGAGCAGCTCCGACTCGAGAAGCTGCCCGCGGACCGCAGCCGGATCATCTACCCGCCGGAGCCGCTGCCGGGCCTCGCACACCCCGACGAGGCGATCCGCCACGCCGTGGAGCACCCGGTCGACTGCGATCCGCTGTCGTCGTTGCTGTTCCCCGAGATGCGACTCACGATCGCGTTCGACGACATCTCGCTGCCGCTGCCGCAGATGCGCCGTCCCGACATCCGCCAGCGGGTGATCGAGGCGGTCCTCGACCTGGCCGCGGAGGCCGGCGTCACCGACGTCCACCTGATCGCCGCGCTCGCGCTGCACCGCCGCATGACCGAGGCGGAGCTGCGTCACGCCGTCGGCGACCGCGTCTACGACGCGTTCGCCCCACGCGGACAGCTGTACAACCACGATGCCGAGGACCCCGACGGGATGACGCTCATCGGCGAGACCCGTCACGGCGAGGAGGTGCAGATCTCGACGCGGGCCGCGCAGTCGGACCTGATCGTCTACGTGAACATCAACCTCGTGTCGATGGACGGCGGCTGGAAGTCCACCGCGACCGGGCTGTCGGGCTACCAGGCGCTGCGCCACCACCACAACGTCCACACCATGCGACGCTCCCGGAGCTTCATGGACCAGGGGGCGTCGGAGCTCCACAAGAGCAACTGGCGACAGGGCGAGGTGCTGCGCGACGCCGGCATCAAGGTGTTCCAGATCGAGACGACGGTCAACAACGACCTGTACGGCGACGGGCCGATGTCCGTGCTCGCGAAGCGGGAGTGGGAGTGGAGCGCACGTGACCGCGCCACGTTCCTCGCCGCCCGCGCCGGCCTCGACCGCCTGTCGCCCACCAACCGCCGCCGGATCCTCCACGGCTGGCGGGCGCCGTACGCAATGACCTCGGTCACCGCGGGCGAGGTCGAGGCGGTCCACAGGATCACCACCGAGCACGTCTACGAGCAGCAGCTCGTACCGGTCGAGGGACAGACCGACGTGCTCGCCCTCGGGCTCCCCTACATCTGCCCGTACAACGTGAACTCGATCATGAACCCGATCCTCGTCATGTGCCTCGGGCTCGGCTACTTCTTCAACCTCTACAAGGGTCGACCGCTCGTGCGCGAGGGCGGTGTGCTCATCATGAGCCACCCGACCACGCCGGAGTTCCACCCGGTGCACCACCCGAGCTACATCGACTTCTTCGAGGAGGTGCTGGCCGACACGACCGACCCCGAGGTCATGGAGTCGCGCTACGAGGAGCGCTTCGCCACCGACGACTGGTACCGGCACCTGTACCGGACGAGTCACGCCTACCACGGGGTGCACCCGTTCTACATGTGGTACTGGGGCAGCCACGCGCTCGAGCACCTCGGCGGCGTGATCGTCGTCGGCGGCGATCCGGCGACGGTGCGTCGCCTCGGGTTCCGACCCGCGTCGACGATGGCCGACGCGCTCGAGATGGCCGCCGACGTGGTCGGGCCACGGCCGACGATCACGTACTTCAAGAACCCGCCGCTCGCCATGGCGGACGTGTCGTGACCGGCAGCGGCCTGCCTGGCGGGATCCCGTCGCCCGCCCGCATCGTCGGCCGTCTCGGGTTCCCGTGGACCGCCGCGCCTGTGCCCATCGGCGTGGACCCACCCGAGGAACCCGACGAGCTCGGTGACCGCTACGACACCGACTGGGCACGCCGGCCACTCGCACGGGCGCTGCGGCGTGGGGCGATCGAGACGATCGGACGGGTCGGCACGGACCTCCTCGCCCGGCCGGAGGTGCGCAACCTCGACCGGATGGAGGACCTCGACGGCAACGCGATCTTCGTCGCGAACCACCACAGCCACCTCGACACGCCGGTGCTGTTGACCCACCTCCCGCGGCCGTGGCGCAGCGAGTT
>JAFDWA010000253.1 GCA_018268735.1 Actinomycetota bacterium
AGCCGGCGACGCAGCCCGCACCGCCGGTGATGAGCACGCGGGCAGGCAGGCGTCGAGCGACGTCGACGGTCGGCACAGCGGTCCGCTCAGCCGCCCGCCCTGCGGCGGGTCTCGGCCCAGGTCATGGCTTGCTCCACGTCGACGTCGTGGGGCAGGCCGAGGACGCGCTCGGCCACGATGTTGCGCTGCACGTCGCCGGTGCCTCCGCCGATCGTCAAGGCCTGCGCGAACAGGTAGCCGTAGTGCCACAGCGCCACGTCGGTGCCGAGCGGACCACCGCCGGTCACCATCCCGGAGGCCCCGGCGAGGTCCTTCGCCAGCGCCATGATCCGCTGGCCGTGCTCGTCGGCGAGGATCTTGCGGATCGATGCCTCCGGCCCGGGTTGGCGTCCCTTGATCGCCGCGGTGACGGTGCGCAGACGGCTCAACCGCAGGATCTCCGACTCGACGTGCAGCGCCGCTGCACGCTGGCGGTCGGTCGGGTCGCTCAACCCACCGGCGCCGCGGATCACCTCCAGCAGGTCCTGCGCGTCGGGACCCATCCCCCACAGCGCGCCGCCGGAGGACAGCGAGACGCGCTCGTTCGCAAGTGTGACCTTTGCGAGGCGCCACCCGTCTCCGACGTCGCCGACGCGCAGCTCGTCGGGGATCCGCACGTCGGTCAGGAACACCTCGTTGAAGTTGTGCGCGCCGGTCATCTCGACGATCGGTCGGATCTCGATGCCCGGCAGGTCCATCGGGCAGATGAAGTACGTGATGCCCTTGTGCTTCGGTGCGTCCGGATCAGTCCGCGCGATCAGGATGCCGTAGCGAGCGAAGTGCGCGAGCGACGTCCAGATCTTCTGGCCGTCGACGATCCACTCGTCGCCGTCACGCACCGCACGCGTCCCGAGCGCCGCGAGGTCCGAGCCCGCGCCCGGCTCGCTGAACAGCTGGCACCACGTGTCCTCGCCCGAGAGCAGCCCGAACAGGTACCGCTCCTTCTGCTCGTCGGTGCCCGCAGCCAGGATCGTCGGCCCAGCCCAGCCGATGCCGATCGGGTTGTTCGGCCGGCGCACCCCGGCGCGGCGGAGCTCCTCGTCGATCAGGATCTGGTGGATCGGATCGGCGTCGAGCCCCCAGGGCGCCGGCCAGTGCGGTGCGACGTAGCCCGCCTCCGCGAGGTCCCTGCCGCTCGGGTCCCGGTGCTCGTCGAGCCAGGCACGGATCCGGAGCCTCCGAGGGTCGTCACCGGCGGGGAGTTCGAAGTCCATGGCGGCGGACGGTACCGTTCGGCCCACCTCGTCGCACGGAGCCAGCCTCCACAACAGCGCCACGGCGCCCGCGGCGGAACGAATCAGTCGAGACCCGAGGGGGGCGACAGATGTCCGGATGGAACTTCGCTGAGCTGTGGGAGGCGATCGCGGACCGCTTCCCCGACGCACAGGCCCAGGTCCAGGGCGACCGTCGCTTCACCTGGCGCGAGTTCGACCAGCGGTCCGACGCGCTCGCCCGCCACCTCATCGACGGCGGCGCCACCCATCAGGACAAGGTCGCGCTCTACCTCCAGAACTGCCCCGAGTACATGGAGGGCTGCTACGCGGCCTTCAAGGGCGCGCTGGTGCCGGTGAACACGAACTACCGGTACCTCGACGACGAGCTCGTCTACCTGTGGGACAACGCGGACGCGATCGCCGTCGTGTTCCACGGCTCCTTCGTCGATCGGGTCGACGCCGTGCGGGCACGCCTGCCGAAGGTGCGCCACTGGATCTGGGTGGACGACGGCACCGCCGGGCGCCCCGAGTGGGCCGAGGACTACGAGGCGGTCGTGTCGACGCCACCCGGTCGGACGGTCCCGCCGTGGGGTCGTTCCGGCGACGACGTCGTCATGATCTACACCGGTGGGACCACGGGCATGCCCAAGGGCGTGATGTGGCGTCAGGACGACCTCATCGCGGTGACGTGCGGGAACGGCAACGCCAAGTTCGCGAAGCACCCGGACGAGGTCGGCGGCGTGGAAGGGATCGTCGGCGACCTCACCCAACCCGGTCCGCCCGGCCTCCCGGCGTGTCCGCTCATGCACGGCACGGGATGGTTCACCGCCAACATCTTCCTGACCCAGGCCGGCTCAGTGGTCACCCTGGTCGATCGCACGCTCGACTGGGTCGAGGTGCTCGACACGATCGAGCGCGAGCACGTCGGTGCGCTCACCATCGTCGGCGACGCGTTCGGCAAGCCGATGGTCCGGACGCTCGACGCGAACCCCGACCGCTGGGACCTGTCGAGCCTCGTGCTCGTGGCCTCCTCCGGGGTCATGTGGTCCGAGCCCGTGAAGCAGGCCATGCTCGCCCACAACCCCGGGATGCTGCTCGTCGACACGTTCTCGTCCTCCGAGGCGATCGGCATGGGCAACTCCGTGTCCTACGGCGGGTCAGCGGAGAAGACCGCTCACTTCGCGCTGGGGGCCGGGTGCAAGGTGTTCGCCGACGACGGCCGTCCCGTGGCGCCGGGCTCAGGCGAGCGGGGTCGGGTCGCGGTGCCCGGGCGAGTCCCGATCGCGTACTACAAGGACCCGGAGAAGTCCGCGTCGACGTTCATCGAGTTCGAGGGCGTCCGCTACTCGATGCCGGGGGACTACGCCACCGTCGAGGCCGACGGCACGATCACGCTGCTCGGACGCGGGTCGGTGTGCATCAACACCGGTGGCGAGAAGGTGTTCCCCGAGGAGGTCGAGGAGGCCCTGAAGACCCATGACGCGGTCGCCGACGCCGTCGTGGTCGGAGTCCCCGACGAGAAGTTCGGGGAGGCGATCACAGCGGTGGTCGAGCCGGCACCCGGCGCCTCGCTCGACGAGGCCGCGTTGATCGCCCACGTCAAGGAGCACCTCGCTCACTACAAGGCACCGAAGCGGGTGCTGGGGATCGACACGATCGGCCGCGCACCCAACGGCAAGGTCGACTACAAGCGCATGACCGCCTACGCCGTCGACGCGCTGGGCCTCAGCCCCGCCTGACCGCCAGCCGCCCGCAGAACCTGTGGCCCACGGTCGCCCCCACGGCCCACCCGCTACGACGACGCCGGTGGGCGACGGCTGGCGACGACGGTTTCGACGGCTGCCGACGGCCGCTCTAGCGTGACCCGTGCCCGAACGAGCCCCGGCACCGACCGAGGGCGTGTGCTCCGAGAGGACCTCCATGAGTGATCTGACCTTCGACGGCAAGGTCGCGATCGTCACCGGCGCCGGTGGCGGTCTCGGCAAGTCCCACGCACTCGAGCTCGCCCGCCGGGGCGCCCGGGTCGTCGTCAACGACCTCGGTGGATCGGTGAGCGGCGAGGGCGACAACGCGTCGGCGGCACAGCTCGTCGTCGACGAGATCACCGCTGCGGGCGGCGAGGCCGTCGCGAACCACGACTCCGTCGCAACCGCCGAGGGGGGCCAGGCCATCGTCGATGCGGCGGTCGAGGCGTTCGGGACCGTCGACGTCGTCATCAACAACGCCGGCATCCTCCGCGACAAGACGTTCCACAACATGACCCCCGAGCTGCTCGAGCCGGTCATCCAGGTCCATCTCCTCGGCGCCTTCTACGTGACCCAGCCGGCGTGGAGGATCATGCGCGACAAGG
>JAFDWA010000254.1 GCA_018268735.1 Actinomycetota bacterium
CGACGAAGCCGGCACCGATCACGCCGACCCGGCGTGGCCCGTCGACGAGCTCGCCTCGCAGCGCGACCGCGTCGGCGAGGTCCCGCAGGACGTGCACGCCACCGAGTGGCGGACCGTGGAGGCGCCGGGCAGCCGCCCCCATCGCGAGGATGATCCCGTCGGCGCGCAGCGTGGAGCCGTCGGACAGGCGCAACGTGCGGCTCGTCACGTCGAGCGCGGTTGCTGCGATGCCGAGGCGGAGGTCGAGGTCGAGCTCGGGCAGCCGATCCGACAGCGGCTGGACCGCCCGCGCTGGTTCCCACTCGCCGGAGAGCACCTGCTTGGACAGAGGAGGGTGGTCCGCAGGCAGCTGCGGCGACGGATCGACGACGACGATCGCATCGTCGTCGCCGCGGGCGCGCAGGGTGGACGCCGCGCTGAGCCCGGCCAGGGACGCGCCGACGATCGCGAACGTGGACGTGGACAACTGCGGACCGTCGAGCGGACTCGGAGCGGTGCCGAGCTCAGTCCTCGACGGTGATCGCCTGCTTGGGGCAGCGACGGGCGGCTTCGGCGACCTTGGCCCGCAGCTCCTCGGGCGGCTCCTCCTGGAGGATGTAGAGGTGGTCGTCGTCTCGGACCTCGAACACCTCCGGGGCGATCCCCATGCACACCGCGTTGGACTCGCAGAGGTCGTAGTCCACGATCACCTTCATGTCGGTCCCCTTCGTCGATGGCGGTGCCAGGCGCGCCCGGCACGGCGCACTCTACCCAGCACGCTCTCGGGTCACCCGATCGCCGTGCGGTACCGTCACCCGCGTGGCGACCACGCCGACGACGCTCACCCGGGACCAGCTGCGACCCGTGTCACAGGTGCTCGCCCGGGGGTTCGCGGACGACCCGGTGTGGCGCTTCATGGCGCCGGCGGACCGTCGCTGGCCCGAGCGGATGGCGCCGGTGTTCCGACACCTGATCGCACCGTCGGTCGACCACGACACCGCATGGACGACCCAGCACCTGGAGGGAACGGCGGTGTGGTCGCGGCCGGGTTCCTGGCGGTTCCCGACCGGCGCAGCGATCCGGTCCGCGCCCGCGATGCTGCGCTCGTTCGGTCCTGCAGGGCTGGTGCGCAGCCTGCGCCTCCTCGGTCGGATCGAGGCAGCGCACCCCCGTGAACCGCACTGGTACCTCGAGTTCCTCGCGACCGACGCCCACCTCCGCGGCCGGGGGATCGGCTCGGCGCTGATCGGCCCGGGGTTGGACCGGGCCGACGACGACGGACTCCCCGCCTATCTGGAGAGCTCCAAGTTCGACAACGTCGCGCTCTACCGACGTCACGGCTTCGAGGTCGTCGAGGAGATCGTCGCGTGCCCCGGGGCGCCGCCGATGTGGCGGATGTGGCGCGACCCCCGCTGAACCACCAGCCGACCGGATCGACACCACGCCGGTCGCCCATCGCTGGGGGATCGCTACCATGCGCAGATGGAGACGGGTCAACTCCTCGCTCGACGCGAGACGTGTCCAGGATGCGGTTGCCCCCGGTCCATCCGCCTGCTCGACCTTCCGTTCGCCGAACCACCGTTGAGCCACTACCTGCTCACGTTCTACAAGGGTCACGTCGACCCGAAGCGTCTCGGTGATGAGCGATACCAGCTGGACAGATGCGAAGGATGCTCACTGGTCTTCCAGCGATTCGTCCCGGACGGTGACTTCCTCCTGGAGTTGTATGACACGATCCTGGCGGCGAACCCGGATGAACGCGACGGCCTGAACCGGTCTCGCGGACTACGCGTCCGCCAGAGGTACTCCCATGACGTCGAGCAGCTCATCAAGTACCACGGGCTACCTCCGTCCGAGATCTCCGTCATGGACTTCGGTGCTGGTTACGGCATGTGGCTGCAGATGGCTGAAGCCTATGGATGCACCGTCGCTGCGACGGAGATCTCTCACCACAAGTCCGAGCGGGCACGAGCTGCCGGCTGGCGGATGTTCCGACCGGAGCAGCTACCGACGAGCTCATTTCATTTCATCAATGCAGACCAGGTGTTCGAGCATCTTCTGGAGCCAGCCGAGGTCATCCGCCAACTGGCCGGGGCACTTCAGGTGGGCGGTCTCCTCAGGATCTGCGTTCCGAACGGCGAGGGCCTCGAGGAGTCGTTGACCTCCGGCGACTGGTCGATACCCAAAGGTGACCGGGGTTCCCTGAATCCAGTGGCCCCGCTCGAACACATCAACTGCTTCTCCCACAACAGTCTCGTCGCTCTCGGAACCAGGGCCGGTTTGAAGACGTTCCACTACCCCCTTCGTCAGTACCTTGATCCGATGGAGCGCGTGCGTTTCGTGGCCACTGCTTTGCTCCACACCGGGCGACGCCCTGAAGGCACGCTCGTCATGTTCCAGAGAACGGAGTAATGCAGCCGTCCATCCCCTCCGCTCCTTCAGCGGAGGTGGGCGACGTCGTTGAACCGGCGGAGTCGCCACTGGCCGTCGGCGAGGACGACGAGCTCGCTGACCGACGCGTTGTCGGCACCGACGAACGCGAACGGCGAGCTGCCCGTCGCCATCGAGAGCACCTGGCCGATCACCCCGCCGTGCACCACCGCGACCACGCGCCGGTCGGGGTTCGCTGCAGCGATCGTCTCGATGCCGTGGCGGGTGCGCTTGGCGAACTCCTCGGCCGGCTCGGCACCGGGGATCACGTCCCAGCGCTGCTCGGTGAACATCTGCACGGCGATCGGATCCTGCGCGGCGACACGGGCACGGAACTGCTGCTCCCACTCGCCGAGGAACACCTCGCGCAGGTCGGCGACCACCTCCGAGCCGATCCCGAGCCGGTCGAGCAGCGGCGAGGCCGTCTGCTGGGTCCGCTGCAGCGTCGTGACGTACACCGCGTCCACGGACGTGCCGGCAAGGTGCTCGTCGGCGAGGCGCTCGCCCACCCGGACCGCCTGCTCCTGTCCGAGGGGCGCGAGCGGCGGGTCGCTGTGGCCGTCGAGCAGCGGGAACGGTCGGTCGGGACGTTCCGGTGCCGATTCGCCGTGGCGCACGAGCACGATCGTGGTCGCGCCGGGCGGTGGCGTGAAGCGGTACTGGCGGAGGCCCTCTGCGTCGTCGTTCACGTCCCCCAGCGTGTCACGCGGCGCTGCGCTGCTGACGCCAGCGGCGGCTCAGGTGCTCGAGCGGGAGGAACGCCGTGATGCAGATCGTGTGCGGCAGGAACGAGATCCCGATCATCAGGTAGGTCATCCCGTGCAGGAGCAGCACGCCGACCAGCGCCGCGTAGCGAAGCCACCTGGGCGCTCGCGGGAACAGCAGCACGATCGTCGTCACCTCGAAGATGACGAACGCCCACTGGCCGACGACGAGCAGGTCCGGGTACTCGACCAGCCGGTGGCCGATCGCTGTGCCACGACGAACGATGGACGCCGAGAAGATCGCCGAGCTCATCCAGCCCCATCCGCCGAAGCGGATCTTCGCCCATGCCGAGAACGGATAGGCCAGCACGAACACGACCTGCACCGTGCGCAGCGCCCACCCCGACAGGCGCTCCACCGCCGGGCCGACGCGCGGGGTCAGCGCCAGCACCAGCAGGGCGACCGTGATCGTCAAGCGGTCGTGGTCGA
>JAFDWA010000255.1 GCA_018268735.1 Actinomycetota bacterium
CCCGCGACAACGTGATCGCGCATCGCCTCTACACGCCGGACCAGATGGAGCGCAAGAACATGACGTTCGAAGGCGACTTCTCCAACGGCGAGTTCGTCCCCGACCAGATGGGCGTCAACCGCCCGTTCCCCGAGGCCTCGAACTACCGCACCGAGATCGAGGGGCTGTACCTGTGCGGACCGTCCGCCTTCCCGGGCGGCGGCGTCCACGCGGCGTGTGGCTACAACGCCTACAAGGCGATGGCCGAGGACCTCGATCTGCCCAGCCCCATCGCCAACGGGAGGTCGTACTGATGGCCGACATCTACTCACCGTCGTGGTACGACGCCGTGCGCGACACGATCAACTCGAAGGTCGCCGACATCTCCGACGTGCCCGACGGTGGGTTCACCGTCGCCGTCGACATCCAGGGCGACGGCGCCTCGCCCTACTTCCCCGCGGGCGGCGCCCGCCACTTCCTCATCCGGATCGACGACGGCCGCTGCGAGTGGTACCGGGAGATGGACTCGACCGAGGCGGGAACCTTCGACCACGACGAACCGCTCGACTACCGCTTCATCGGACCGGCGACGGTGTTCGACGACATCGCTGCCGGGTTGCGCGACCCGATCGATGCCGCACTCGGCGGCCAGGTCAAGGTCCGCGGCGACATGCGGTTCCTGATGCGCCAGGCAGAACACGTCCAGGTGCTGCTGGAGGCCTACACGAACGGCGTCTCGACCGACTGGCCGCAGGGTCGACCTCCCTACGGCCCGAACGGATCGGAGTCGGCCGGTGCGTAGCGACTACGACGCCATCATCATCGGCGGCGGCCACAACGGCCTCACCCTCGGCAGCTACCTCGCACGCTCCGGTCTGGACGTCGTGGTGCTGGAGCGACGCCACGAGGAAGGCGGCGGCCTGTGCACCGAGGAGCTCACGCTGCCCGGATTCCTGCACAACGTGCACGCCAACTACCACACGTTCGTCGACCTCGCCCCACCGGTGACCGACCTCGAGGTCCGCTCCCACGGCGTCGAGTACGTCCGACCGGAGGTGCAGATGGCGTCGATCTACGACGACGGCACCGCGCTCGTGGTGCACCGCGAGCTCGACCGGACATGCGAGTCGATCGCCCGCTTCAGCGAGGAGGATGCCGAGACGTTCCGGCGCCTGAACACCGAGGCGCACGGATACGTCGACCTGCTGCTCGGAACGCTCATGTACCAGCCGCCGATGTCGGTCAAGGAGCTCACCAAGGCGCTCGCGATGTTCGGCGTGGAGGGCCGCTCGGAGTTCCTCGGCGTCAAGCTGCGGCGCGAGACGATCAACCAGTTCCTCGACCAGCACTTCACCCACCCGAAGGTCAAGGCGCACCTGGCGTTCCACGGAGCGGTGTGCGGCTACACCAACGACGTGCCAGGGCTCGCGATCGGCTTCCCGCTGCTGATCGGCAAGATCGACAACTGGCACATCTGCGTCGGCGGGTCCCACCGGCTCGCCCACGGGCTGTGGCGCGACCTCGCCCAGCACGGCGGCACGCTGATCTCCGACGCCGAGGTCGACCACATCGTCGTCGAGGACGGCCGCGCCGTCGGGGTCACCCTCGCGTCCGGCGAGGAGCTGTCAGCCCGCAAGCTCGTCGCGTCGACCCTGGACGTCGAGCAGACGTTCCTCCGGCTGATCGATCCCGACGCCGTCCCCGCGGAGCTGCGAACACGCGTCGCCAACGACGTCAAGCACAAGGACTGGACGCTCTTCTCGGTGCACCTCGCGATGTCGGCCGCACCCGAGTACGCCGCGGCCGAGTTCGACCCGGACGTCAACCGGGCATGGGTCGTCAACCTCGGCTACGCCTCGACCGACGACCTGGACGCCGAGTGGCAGCGGATCCGCCGGGGCGAGCTGCCCGACCCGCGCCCCAACGCTGCGGTCAACTCCCTCTACGACCCGACCGACGCGCCGCCCGGTCACTTCACCGGCCTGCTCCGGCAGTTCGCGCCGTTCTCGCTGGCCGGCACCGGACCGGGTGGCTGGGAGCAGGCAGCCCGCTGGTACGGGCACCGCTGCATCGAGGCGTGGCGGCGCTACGCACCGAACCTGACCGACGACGTGATCCTCGACTGGGCGCCGTTCACCCCGCTCGAGATCTCCCAGAAGATGGTCAACATGGTGGGCGGCGACTGGATGATGGGCGAGATCTCGCTCGACAACATGCTCGACCAGCGGCCGCTGCCGGAGCTCGGTCAGTACCGCACACCGGTCGACGGCCTCTACATGGCAGGCTCCACCCAGCACCCGCACGGCTACATCACCTTCGGCCCCGCCTACAACGCGCTGCAGATCATCGCGGAGGACATCGGGCTGGCACCGTGGTGGCGGAAGATCTGACGTGGCGTCGCGAGCGGGTCGGCAGGTCCCGCCGTCGGTGCGCCTGGTCGCCGGTGAGGACGCGTCGGGCATGGCGACCATGCTCGGCGACCTCCTCGCCGACAACCTCCGCGACTACCCCGGCCGGGCACGCGTCGCCCGGCTCGCCCGTGGCCCCGTCGTGATGACAGCGTCGGACCACGACCGCTCGATCACGGTCCACTTCTCCGGCGACGAGATCGCCATCGCGGAGGGCAGCGTCGAGGACGCCGCACGCATGGTGGGCCCGTGGCTCGACCTGGCGCAGCTCTGCAGCGGTCAGCTCTCGCCGCTGCAGGCGGTGCGGAGCAGACGTCTGCAGCTCCACCACGTCCGTCGGGTCGACCTCCTCGCCGCTGCCGGCTACGTGCTGTCGGTGCCGGCGTCGTACTACGGCGACACCCCGAAGCTCCCCGAGCGCGAGGTCGTGCTCGCAGTGGTCGCGTCGGGGGTCGCGATCGCGACGGCGACGGTGGTGCTGCGGGCACGCTCCCGTCGGCGATCATCTCGGGCGTGACCGAACCGCAGCTGTTCCCGATCCCCCGCTCGATCCTGCGACTGGATCCGTCCCGTCGGCACGACCACCTGACCGCAGAGCACCACGACGCGACGCTGCCGCCACAGGGGTACGCCGTCTCCGTCGACGACGATCGCGCCATCCTGCGACACGCGGACGACGCCGGCCGGCGCTACGGACGCCAGACGCTCACCCAGCTCCGCGACGACGCGGGACGGCTGCCGACCGTCGAGCTGGTCGACCACCCCGACCTGGCGGTCCGCGGGTTCATGCTGGACGTGAGCCGAGACCGGGTCCCCACCAGGGAGACCCTCGACCGGCTCGTCACGGTCCTCGAGACGTGTCGCTACAACCACCTGCAGCTCTACGTCGAGCACACGTTCGCGTACCGGGATCACCACGACGTCTGGCGGGACGCCTCGCCGCTCGACGCGGAGGACCTCCGCTGGCTCCGGGACCGCTGCGAGCGTGCCGGGATCGAGCTGGCTGCGAACCAGAACTGCTTCGGTCACTTCGGACGGTGGCTCGCCCATGACGGCTACCGCTGGCGCGCCGAGTGCCCCGACGGCTTCGAGCTCCTCCCCGGGATGCAGGTCCCGCCCGGCGTGCTCGCCCCGACCGCCGAGAACGCCGCGTTCGCCCTCGCGCTGGTCCGCGAACAGGTCGCTGCGTTCGGTGCCCGGATCGTCAACGTC
>JAFDWA010000256.1 GCA_018268735.1 Actinomycetota bacterium
TGGCCCGTCGCGACGTCACCGACAGCACCTGGGCGAGACTGTCGCCTGCCCGCCGATCAGCGACGGAGGACCCGATGATCACCTCACAGCAGATCGAGGCGCTCGACGCCGAGGAGCGATCCGCGTTGATGCGTCGCCTTGCCGAGATGCAGCTGCCCCCTGCCGGCAGGTACTCGTCGCAACGTCGCTTCGGGCGCGCGGTCCGGGCCGTCGTGACCGTCGGTGCCGTCGTGCTGGTTCCGTGGTCGGTCTACCTGGCGCTGTCCCTGCCACGCCGCACGATGACCGACCACTGGCGTGGCGCCTGGGTCGGCTTCGACCTCCTCCTCGCGTCGACGCTCGCCCTCACTGCCTGGTGCGCCTGGCATCGACGTCACCTCGTCGTGGTGGGCCTCGCCGCGTCGTCGGTGCTGCTCGCGTGCGACGCCTGGTTCGACGTGATGCTCACACGTGGCGGCGGCCGGTGGATCAGCCTGGCCATGGCCCTCCTGGTGGAGCTGCCGCTCGCGGTGCTGTTCGCTCAGGCGATCGCATCGCTCGAACGGGCGAACGCAGCCATCGTCTGGGTGCTCGCCGGGCGAACCGGTCCGCCACCAGCGGTGCACCGGTTCCCGCTCGTGCACCTCCTCGTCGAGTCGGGCTCGGCTGCTCGCGTTCGGGCAGCTCGCCAGGTTCCCGACGACGGAGGCCGGCGATGAGCGCCACCGAGGTGATCCGGATCGACGCTGGGGGATGGGGCCTCAGCTGGGCAGCCGACGAGGAGGGCCGGCTCCACCAGCTCGGTCTCGGCGTCGAGGGCCACGATGTCAGCGTCGACGTCGCTCCCCGCTGGTACCCGAGCACGTTCCCGACCCTCGACGGCACCGACCCGTTCCGGCCGCCGCCGCTGCAGATCACCCACGCCGACGGGACGTTGAGCACCCGTCTCGCCCTGCGCGCCGTCGAGCGCGACACGATCGACGGCGGAGAGCACGTCGTGGTCAGGACAGGCGACGAGCTGACCGGGCTCGCCGTCGAGCACCACGCCCGGACCCACTCCGCCTCGGGAGTGCTCGAGCAATGGGTCGAGGTCCACCACGACGAGAGCGGGCCGGTGACCCTGCTCGCCTACGACTCGATCGCTCCGTTCCTGCTCGTCGCCGACGACGCCGAGGTGTGCCACTTCGGCGGATCCGGCTGGGCCGACGAGTGGCGGTGGTCGACCGATCCGCTCGTCATCGGCACGACCGTGCTCGGGAACCTCGGCGGCATCCAACCGCACCTGCAGCGCAGTCCCTGCCTGCTCGTGTCACCCGACGGGCCGAGCAGCGACGACGCCGGCACCGTGATCGGCCTGTCGGTGTGCTGGGGTGGGAACGCCCACTTCTCCCTCGACGTGCGTCCGACCGCCGAGCCGGCCGCGCCGCGGGAGCTGCGGCTGCGTGCCGGAGCGAACCCGCTCGGCGCTCCGTACCGCCTCGAGCCGGGGGTCCGGTTCGTCACGCCCTCCGTCGCATGGACGTGGTCGACCGCTGGTCGGGACCGCGTCACCGCGTCGTTCCACGACTGGGCACGGGCCCGGATCCTGCGGGACCCCGACGAGCGGCGCATGATCGTCGCGAACAACTGGGAGGCGACGTTCTTCGACTTCGACGAGGCAAGGATCACCGGGCTCATCGACGGTGCGGCGGACATCGGTGCAGAGGTGTTCCTGCTCGACGACGGCTGGTTCGGCACGGAGCTCCCACGAGACGACGACACCCAGGGCCTCGGTGACTGGGAGCCCGACGAGCGCAAGCTGCCCGGCGGGCTCGGACCGCTCGTCGATGCAGCGACCGACGCCGGCATCCGCTTCGGCATCTGGGTGGAGCCGGAGATGGTGAACCCTCGGAGCGTGCTGCATCGGACCCATCCGGAATGGGTGGTTCGGGATCGGCGTGATCCACGTGAGCACCGGAACCAGCTCCTGCTCGACCCGTTGCGCGCCCAGGTGCGCGACTTCGAGGTCGACGTCGTCACCCAGACCCTGGCCCGCGCGCCGGGCACCAGCTACGTGAAGTGGGACGCCAACCGACCGGTCACCGATCCCGGCTCGGCCACGCTGCCGGCGGACCGTCAGGCGAACCTCTGGGTCGACCTCGTGCACGCCACCTGGGATGTGATGGCCAGGGCGACGGCCGCTCACCCGGACGTCGAGATGATGCTGTGCGCGTCGGGTGGTGGGCGCGTCGACTTCGGGACGCTGCGGTGGTTCCACGAGTTCTGGACCTCCGACAACACCGATCCGGTCGCGCGGGTCCGGATGCAGTGGGCCTGCTCGCACTTCTTCCCCGCGTCGACGATGGCAGCCCACGTCACGCGGTGGGGTGGACGTCCGCTGGACTTCGCCAGCGCGGTGGCGCTCTCGGGGCGCTTCGGCCTCGATGTCGACCTCGACGCCCTCACCGACGCCGAGCGCGAGGTGCTGCGACGCGCCGTCACCGTCGCTCGTCGCACCCAGGACGTCGTGCAGTCGGGATCCGTCCACCGCTACGTGTCGCCGGTCGAAGGCCCGGATCGCTCACGCGCTGCATGGTCGGTGGGTGGCATCGGGGGACGCACGATCCTGTTCGCCTACCAGCTCGAGCACTCGAGCACCCCTCCGCCGCTGCTCGTCCTGCGTGGACTCCGAGCCGGTGCGGCGTGCCGGGTGACGACGTTCGACCTGACCGGCGACGGGTGCGACGTGGTCGAGACGCTCGACGTGGCGCAGCTCGCCGAGGGCTTGCCGTGGCCGCTGTCCGAGCCGCTCACCGCCCGGGTCTGGGAGATCGCCGAGCTCGATGCCGGAGATGACCGCTGAGCCGACCGTCGCGTGCTCGTCCACCCGCTGGGTCACCCACCCGCTGGTTCACCCGCCGGGTTCGAGCCGGTCCGCCGCGTCCGGCACGTGCGAAGCACCGACGTCGACGGCAACCGCGTCCCGATCGGGCACCTCGATGCCCTTCCGGCGGAGCGACGCGACGCACACCCATCCGACCGGGACGACGAGCCAGTGCGACATCAACCGGAAGGCGACCGACGCGGCCAGCGCGGTCGATGCATCGGTCCCTGTCGCCGTGAGGCCGATGACGACGGCCGCCTCGACCTGGCCGGCGCCGCCGGGGATGATCGGCAACGCGCCCGCCAGCTGGCTCGTGCCGTACACCGCAAGCAGCGATCCCCACTCGGCAGCGTCGGTCGGGAGCTGGCCGCCGACGGCGGCGATGGCGGCGACGAGCGCCGCGAGCTCGCCGATCCAGCTCAGCAGCTGCAGCACCCACACCGCAGCCCAGCGGAGTGGACCGGCCCGCACCGCACCGAACGACTCGACGAACCGCTCGGCCGTCTCCGTCGCGGTGTCTCCCCCTGCCGGCCGGTCGCCGGACGGCTGGTTCGGAGCGGAGCCTCGGACCCGGAGCCAGAGCCCGACCGCCCGCGTCGCCGGTCGCCTCAGGAGCTGCGGGTTGCGCGTCAGCGCGAAGAACCCGCCGATGAGGACCAGCGCGACGACCGCGGGAACGACGACCTCCGACGGTCGCTCACCGACGACCGCGTAGCCGAAGAGCGTCATGAACACGAGGACCGAAGGGGCGAC
>JAFDWA010000257.1 GCA_018268735.1 Actinomycetota bacterium
GGTCGCGAGATGGACATGCTCATCACCGCCGGCGAACGCAAGGCCATCGCGCTGGTGGCGATGGCGCTCGCTGCCCAGGGGGTCGAGTCGGAGAGCTACACGGGCAGCCAGGCAGGCTTCCTGACCGACACGAACCACATGAACGCCAAGATCCTCGACGTCCGGGCGGATCGGATCCGATCCGCGGTGGCCGCAGGACGCGTTCCCGTGGTCGCGGGTGCGCAGGGCGTCTCCACCGACAACGACGTGACCTTCCTCGGACGTGGTGGCTCCGACACCACCGCGGTCGCGCTCGCCTATGCCCTCGGAGCCGACGCGTGCGAGCTCTACACCGACGTGTCCGGGGTGTTCACCACCGATCCGCGGGTGGTGTCGACGGCCCGCCGGATGCATCGCATCACCTTCGACGAGATGCTGGAGATGGCTGCCGCAGGGTGCCCGAAGCCGGCTATGCGCTCGGTCGAGTACGCCCATCGTCACAAGGTCCCGCTGCACGTGCGCTCAGCCTTCACCTGGGAGCCCGGCACGTGGGTGGTCGAGGAGGACCCCGCCATGGAGGATGCACTGATCCGCGCCGTGCAGGCCGACCCGTCAGAGGCGAAGGTCACCGTGACCGGCGTCCCCGACCGCCCCGGCGTCGCTGCGACCCTGTTCCGAGCGCTCGCGGATGGAGACGTGAACGTCGACATGATCGTGCAGAACGTGTCCGAGGGCGGCGTCACCGACATCTCGTTCACGGTTCCGCACGCACAGCTCGACGCGGCGCTCGGGGTGTGCGAGGTCGAAGCGGGCAAGGTCGGTGCCACCGCGGTGCTCGTCGACGGCGAGATCGCCAAGGTGAGCGTCATCGGAGCGGGCATGAAGTCGAACCCGGGTGTGGCGGCGACGATGTTCCAGGTGCTCGCGGACAACGGCATCAACATCGAGATGATCTCGACCTCGGCGATCCGGATCAGCTGCGTCATCGCCGAGGGCGACGCCGATCGAGCGGTGCAGGTGCTCCACGACGCCTACGACCTCGAGTCCACCACCTTCTGATCGCCGCTCCGACCCGATCCGGTGCTCGACCCGGGTCGGTCACCCCACCGGAGGCGTCGCGCGACGAGATCGGCGAGGAGTCGTCCGCGCAGCGTCAGCACGATGCGACCGTCGACGATCTCGACGAGCCCATCGGCGGCGAGCGCCTGTGCGGATCCCGGTGCCGCCCAGCCCATCGGGACCCCTTCGGCCAGCCGGATGCCCAGCATGAGCTGCTCGGTGTGCTGCTCCTCGATCGAGGCCGTCTCGGCACCAGCTGCGGGGACCGAACCGTCGTGCACCGACCGCGCCCAGGTCCCGAGGGAGGCGTGGTTCCACCATCGACGTCGGTCGACGTGGGAGTGCGCGCCGGGACCGATGCCCCACCAGTCGCCGTCACGCCAGTAGCCGAGGTTGTGCCGGCAGCGGTCGGCAGCGGTTCGCGCCCAGTTCGACAGCTCGTACCAGCGGAGCCCCGCGGTCATCGCTGCTGCGTCGAGCGCCTCGTAGCGGTCGGCGGCATCGTCGGGCGAGGGGTCGGGCAGCGTGCCGGAGCGAACTCGGGCAGCGAGCTTGGTCGCCGGCTCGATCGACAGCGCGTACGCCGACAGGTGCTCGGGTTCGAGCCCGAGCGCGACCTCGACGGTCCGTGCCCAGTCCGCCTCCGTCTCTCCCGGCGTCCCGTGGATCAGGTCGAGCGACACGCTGCGGATGCCGGCGGCCCGTGCAGCGTCGACGGCGCGTGGGACGCTGTCGGGGTCATGGGTGCGGTCGAGCAGCGCGAGGACCCGTGGCACCGCGCTCTGCATCCCGATCGAGATGCGCGTCGCCCCCATCGCCACGAGCTCGGCGATCTGGCCGTCGCGGAGGCCGTCGGGGTTGGCCTCGACGGAGATCTCCACGTCCGCTCGCACCTCGAAGCTCCGCCGCAGCTCGTCGAGCACCTCGACGAGCACTGCCGTGTGCACCTCCGTGGGGGTCCCGCCACCGAGGTACACCGTGGCGACGGCCGGTCGGGTGGGGCCGAGCTCCCGGGCAGCCATGGCGATCTCCGCCTTCGCCGCTCGGGCCCACATCCGGTGCGCGGCCGCCGCTGTCGACGGCGCCGGCGCGGACGTGACGAACGAGCAGTACCCGCAACGCCGAGCGCAGAACGGCACGTGGAGGTAGATGCCGATCTCAGCGGGGTGCACGTCGGCAGCTTTACCCGTTGGGACGCCTCCGGACCGAACCCGTAGCCTCGCTGCCATGGCAACTCCTCACAGCGGCCCGTCCAGCGGCTCGTCCAGCGGTCCCGGCGTGAACGTCGGCGTCTTCGGTGCCACCGGTCAGGTCGGTGGCGTGATGCGCTCGCTGCTCGCGGATCGGCGCTTCCCGGTTGCATCGGTGCGCTACTTCGCGTCCGCACGCTCGGCCGGGACGCTGCTGCCGTGGAAGGACGCCCAGGTGGAGGTCGAGGACGTGGCCACGGCCGACTTCGACGGGCTCGACGTCGCGCTGTTCTCCGCAGGTGCGACGTTCTCCCGTGAGTACGCGGACCGGGTGGCTGCGGCGGGTGCGTCGGTCATCGACAACTCGTCCGCGTGGCGGATGGACCCGGGTGTCCCGCTGGTGGTCGCCGAGGTGAACGCGCACGTGCTCGACGACCTCCCCCGGGGGATCGTCGCCAACCCGAACTGCACGACCATGGCTGCGATGCCGGTGCTGAAGCCGCTCTCCGACGAGGCCGGCCTCGTGCGCCTCGTGGTCAGCACCTATCAGGCCGTGTCGGGTGCGGGGGTCGCGGGGGTCGAGGAGCTCGACGGCCAGATCCAGTCGGTCGGTGCCAAGGGACCGGAGCTGACCTACGACGGCGCCGCGGTCGCGTTGCCGTCGCCGGTGAAGTTCGCTCGGAGCATCGCGTGCAACGTCGTGCCGCTTGCGGGGAACCTCGTCGAGGACGGCAGCGAGGAGACCGACGAGGAGCAGAAGCTCCGCAACGAGAGCCGGAAGATCCTCGGGCTCCCGGACCTCCGCGTGTCGGGCACCTGCGTGCGCGTGCCGGTGTTCACCGGCCACTCGCTGTCGATCAACGCCGAGTTCGAGCGGGACCTCCCACCGGACCGTGCCCGAGCCCTCCTGGCGGCTGCGCCCGGAGTGGAGCTGGCCGACGTGCCGAACCCGCTCGAGTCCGCAGGTCGGGACCCGTCCTACGTGGGGCGGATCCGCCGGGATCCGTCGACCGAGCACGGACTGGTGCTGTTCGTCTCGAACGACAACCTCCGCAAGGGCGCCGCGCTCAACGCGATCCAGATCGCCGAGGAGCTGGTGCGACGTCGGGGCTGAGTCGCGGCAGACCCGTGGATGACCCGTGCCCACCGGCGTCAGTCCGGCGGCATGATCAGTCCGGCGGGTCGACGACGTAGCGGGCGGCGGCCGCTTCGAGCGACAGGCCGAGCTGGTTGGCAAGCGACGCGACCCAGGCGATGACGTCGCCGAGCTCGTGGAGCTGCTGGTCCGGTGTGCCCTTGCGAACGGCCTGGGCGAGCTCGCCGACCTCTTCGCACAGCCATGCGACCGTGGAGGGGATGCCACGCT
>JAFDWA010000258.1 GCA_018268735.1 Actinomycetota bacterium
ACGATCCTGACGAGGTGGAGGCCATCCTGGGGCTGGATCGAGCGGCGGTCACCGCCGGCCGGTCCGTCGTCGTCGGCGCGGCGATGTCGCCCGGGCTGACCTGCCTGCTCGTCCGGCATGCAAGTGGCCTGCTCGACCGGGTCGACGAGGTCCACGTGGCACGCGACGGCGCCGGCGGTCCCGCCTGCGCCCGTCAGCGACTGCGGGCGCTCCGGGGCCGAGCCGTCGAGTGGCGCGATGGCGCGTGGGTCCGTCGTGGCGGGTTCTCGGGCCGCGAGCTGTGCTGGTTCCCCGACCCGATCGGGGCCCGTGACTGCTACCGGGCCGGTCTGGCGGAGCCGCTGGTGCTCGTCGATGCGTTCCCCGACCTGCAGCGGGTCTCGGCCCGACTTGCCGCGTCCCGCTGGGACCGCATCTTCGCGCCGCTGCCGGTGCTCGTCGGCCCGCCGGTCGAGGGGCGCCCGGGTGCCGCGCGGGTGGAGGTGCGGGGGGAGCGTGAGGGTCGGCGCGAGATCGTCGTCTACGGCGTGCTCGACCGACCCGGCGTCGCTGCGGCAGCCACTGCTGCGGTGCTGGCCCTGCACGCTGCAGCGGTGCGGCTGCCGGTGGGTTGCCATGGGGCTGCAGCCATCGTCGATCCGGTGCCGATCCTCCGGGAGCTCACGCGGCGCGGCGTGCGGTCGGCGACGCTCGAGGGCTCCTCGAGCGCCCGGCTCCTCGATCCCCGACCCTGACCGGTCGAGTCTTCGGCTCCTGTGATCTGAACACGTTGGGTGTTCAGGATCCGGCTCTTGATGTCGATACGACCACGGAACGTGAGATCAAGTCGATGATCAGGACGGGTTGGAGATTTCTCGAGATTTCTCCTCAAGTCCTGCATGTCCGCGTACCGATACCCCTCGGGCCGATCAAGACGGCACACGAGGAGCGATGCAGACATGGGCGCAACGATGGAGACGGGGAAGCGAGAAGACGTCGGGCGTGCATCCCGAGCGGCTGACCGCAACGGCCAGCTGCGGCCGCCGTCGGTCCCAGCAGCGAGCCGGGAGGCATCTCGCCTGATCGAGGAGCACCTCGAGCTGGTCAACCACGTCGTGTTCCAGGTGGCGGTGCACTTCCCGCGTCACGTCGACCGCGACGAGCTGGCGAGGGCCGGTGCACTCGGCCTCGTCGAAGCGGCGCAACGCTACGACGAAGCTCGTGGGGTGCCGTTCAACCGCTTCGCCGCACAGCGGATCAGGGGAGCGATCATCGACGCGGTGCGCTCAGCCGACTGGGCTCCGCGTTCGGTCCGCACCCTCGCCCGTCGCCTCGACCAGGTCGAGCAACGCCTCGCCGCCCGGCTCGGTCGGCTCCCTTCGCTCGGTGAGACCGCCGAGGAGCTCGGGATGACACGAGAGGACCTCGATCGGCTGCGCGACCGGATCTTCCGCTCGGTTGTGCTCGCCTACGAGCACCTCGTCGGCGACACCGACGACGAGGAGCTCACCCTCGTCGACGTGCTGGCCGACCCCGACGAGCGCGAACCCGCTCAGGAGCTCGAGCAGCGTGAGCTCCACGCCTACCTCAGGGACGCGATCGCGCTCCTCCCCGAGCGGCACCGGTTGATCGTCCTCGGGTACTTCATCGAGGAGCGCACATCGGAGGAGCTCGCCCGCTTCCTCGGCGTCACCGAGTCACGTGTGTCGCAGATGCGCACCGAGGCGCTGGGCATGCTGCGGATGGGGATCGAAGCCCAGTACGTGCCGAGCGAGCTCCGCCAGGCGCCCGACGGGCTCGTCGCCCGGCGTCGCGCCCGCTACGTCGACGCGATCGCTGCTGCGTCGGCACCGACCCAGCGCATCACGCTGCGCGAGCAGCCGGAGTCGGACCGGGCGTTCGTCAGCCTGGTCGAGTCGATCGCCGTCGCTGCCGGCTGAGCTCGGCTCAGGCGCGGAGCAGCTCGACGAGTCCGTCGTGGAACCGACCGTTCGACGCGATCGCCGAGTACCGGTACTCGGGATGGTCGACGTTCGGGGTCGCCGGGTCCCCGCCGTGTCGTGAGGTCAGGCGTCCGCCAGCTTCCGGGATGATCACGAGCATCGCCGCGATGTCCCACCACGCGAGCGCGGGATCGAACATCGCGTCGATCCTGCCCGACGCCACCAACGCGTAGCCATAGGCATCGCCCCAGGTCCGCACCTCGACACCGATCTCGACGGCCCGCTCGAGCATCCCGGGGCTCCACTCGCCGAGGCTGGTCGTCGACAGGTAGGAGCCCTGCAGCTCCGTGCGCTCCGAGACGCTGCACGCCGCACCATCGAACCAGCAACCCCGCCCGCGACCAGCCCACACCGTCTCGCCGAGCGCCGGCAGGTTGATGACGCCGATGGCAGGACCGTGCTCGTCCTGCAGGTACAGCAGGTTGGAGAAGGTCCCGACTCCCCGGCTGAACGCCTTGGTCCCGTCGATCGGGTCGATCACCCAGGTCCGACCCGAGGTGCCGGACTGGTCGTCTTCCTCCTCCCCCCTGATCGCGTCGTCCGGCAACGTCGCGCGGATCTGCTCGCGCAGCAGTCGCTCCGCCGCGCGATCCGCGGCGGTGACCGGTGACCCGTCGCCCTTGCGGTCGACGTCGAGGTCGGGGTGGTTGAACCATCCGAGGGTGAGCTCGCCTGCGGCACGGGTCCACGAGACCGCATGTTGGACGAGGGCCTCGTCGACTGGTGGGGCGGTCACCTCGGGTGCGGACTCCATGGGCCGATGATGCCAGATGACCGAAGCTGCACCGTCCGAGGCGAGAATCGCACCGACTACGGTCGGATCCGTGGACCTGTCGACGATCCTGGAGTTGGCGGACCACGGCAGGGACGTGTTCGTCGGCACCGGACCCCAGTACCCGTGGGGTGGGCTCTACGGGGGACAGATCGTCGCCCAGGCGCTCGTGGCAGCGTCCGCCACGGTGCCGAACGGTCTGCACGTGCACTCTCTGCGTGCCTACTTCATCCGCCGCGGCGACCACGACGAACCGGTCCGCTACGAGGTCGACCGGATCCGTGACGGCCGCTCGTTCGTGACCCGGCGCGTCGTCGCACGACAAGCGGTGGGAGCGATCCTCAACCTCGAGGCGAGCTTCCAGCACGACGAGCCGTCCGTCGACGTGGAGATGCTGGTGCCGCCCCCGGCGCTGCCGGCGCCAGAGGTGCTCGAGCGGAGCTCGTGGAGTCCGGTGTTCGACCGGGCGTTCGTTCCTGCCGAACAGCTCACGGCCTCGGACCTCGGAGGTCGTGGCCGTGCCACCGCCTGGCTCCGCGCTGTCGAACCCCTCGGCGACGAACGGGTGGCGCATGCAGCAGCGCTCGCGTATCTGAGCGACGACCTGCCGACCGACGCCGTGGTGCAGGCCCACCCGGTCCGGAGCGAACCCGAAGAGGTTCGATACCGGTCGCTGTTCACCGCCAGCCTCGACCACACGATCTGGTTCCACCGTCCGCTGCGGGCCGACGTGTGGCACCTGCACGACGTCACCTGCCACACGTTCGTCGGTGGACGTGGGTTGTCGCTGGGCCACGTCTTCTCACGTGAGGGAACCCACGTGGCGACAGTCGCCCAGGA
>JAFDWA010000259.1 GCA_018268735.1 Actinomycetota bacterium
CAGAAGGTGAGCGCCCAGCGGGAGTTGGAGGCGATCGCGTAGATCACGAACAGGACGGCGATCGCCACGAAGGGCAGACCCTTCCGAGGCACGATCTCGATGTCCATCGTCGGTGGCCCGTGAGCTGGGACCCCGACCGTCGCAGCGGGCGCCGTCGGCTCGAACGTGTCCACCCCGATGCCCCCTTGCCGCGCCACGTCGCTCGACGTGCTCCGCCTGCCAACGGTCCCACCCGGCACCACCGGTGTCAACGACCGATCACCGAGCCGGGTCGAGCAGCGCGCCGGCGGCGCTCGGCGGCCATCGCAGACCGTAGTGTGCGATCCGATCGAGCGGTTCGATGCGATGCCGGGAGGCGAGATGGGTGCGATCGTGGTGCTGGGCGGGGCCGGCGGCGTCGGTCGGGTCGCGGTCGAGGCGCTCACACACGTCGACTCCGTCGACGAGGTGGTGGTCGGCGACCTGGATCTGAGCGAGGCACAGGCCGTCGTGACCCGGCTCGCCAGCCCGAAGCTGCGCGCCGCTGCCGCGGATGTGTCCGACCACCAGGCCCTTCGATCCCTGATCGCCGGCGCGGACGTCGTCCTCAACTGCGTCGGACCCTTCTACCGGTTCGGGCCACCGACGTTGCGGGTGGCGATCGATGCCGGCGTGGACTACGTCGACGTCTGCGACGACCTCGACGCCACGCGTGGGCTCCTCGACCTCGACGGACCCGCACGCGATACCGGCGTGACCGCGCTGATCGGCATGGGCAACTCGCCGGGCCTCGCGAACATCTTCGTGAAGCTCTGCGCCGACAGCCTGCTCGACGAGGTCACATCTGCCGACATCTGCCACATCCACGGTGGGGAGCCGTTCGAGGGTGCGGCGGTCCTCAAGCACCGCATCCACGCGATGGTCGATGACGTCCCGCTGTTCGTCGATGGCAGGGAGATCGCAGTCCGCCAGCTCGATGCGAGCGGCGCCGAGCACGTGCGCGAGATCAACTTCGCAGGCGTCGGGACCTATCCCGCCCATCCGTATCCGCATCCCGAGACGATCACGCTCCCGGCCACGTTCCCGACGTTGCGACGTGCCACGAACCTCGGCGTCGTGTACCCGTTGTCGTACTTCCGGATGACCCAGGACCTCGTCCGTGCCGGCATGGCGCTCGAGGACCCGATCGTCGTCGACGGGAGCCCCGTCGCCCCGATCGACGTGATGGTGGCGCTGCTGCAGCACCACCGTCCCCGCCTGATGGAAGAGGAGGGCATCACCGGACCTGGCGGATGCCTGCGGGTCGAGGTCGGTGGCTCCAAGGACGGCGAAGCGCACCGCTACGTGTTCTCGCTCACCTCCGAAGGTGCCGGCGCCGGTCAGGGCACCGGCATCCCTGCGGCGCTCGGCGCAGCGCTGCACCAGCAGGGCCGGCTGGGTGGCCGACCGGGGGTCCACCCGCCGGAGGCCATCGTGCCCGTCGACGAGCTCCTCGACCTCGCGAGCACCGTCGTCAGCCGGATGAGCATCGGCTCCGGCGATGGCATCCCGCTGACGATCGAGCACGTGGGTCCGGATGGGATCGCCGAGGTGATCCCTCTTGGTTGAACCTCGCCGCGACGCGCCCGAGGGTGGACGACAGCCCTCGATGACACAGCGCGAGGCGGTGTGATGGCCGAGAGGAAGGCCAAGGAGCAGTCGCAGGCCGTGACGGATGGGGGTGGGCCGAACCACCTCAGCCGTCCGCGGCCGGTCTGGGCAGACGTGTCCTCGACGGACCGTCAGAGCCGGCCGATGCGGACCCGCCAGACCTCGGGACCCTGCTCGAGGTAGTCCCAGGAGAACTCGCCCTGGTGCTCGGCCTCGAACTGGTACCGCAACGGCTTGGGATCGTGGTCGTTGACGAGCACGAAGCCCTCTCCGGAGCCGAGGTTCCCGTAGGTCTCGAAGATGAGCTCGTGGCGACGTTGCGGGATCTCGGTGCGGATGTCGAGGGTGGTGTCCATGTCACGCTCCTTGTTCGTCGTGGCGCGCACGTCGCGGCGCAGAGCTGCACCGATCGTCGCCCGACATCTTGTTCCTGGATATTTCTATCCTATGCTAGAACAAAGTGACGGGCGGTCGGATGCCGGAGGCCGGATGGACACGACAGTTCGCAAGGACGACGGGAGCGAGCAGGACCACGACGGCGAGGTCGTGCTGGACGTTCGACCGCTCATCGAGCGCGGCGAGGAGCCCTTCGGCACGATCATGGAGACCGTCGCCGACCTCGACGGACGTGCTCTGGTGCTCGTGGCGCCGTTCGAACCCACGCCGCTCGAAGGCGTGCTGTCAGCGCAAGGGTTCTCCTACCGCTCGGAGCAGGTCGGCGAGAGCGAGTGGCGTGTCCGATTCGTCCCTGATGGCCGGTCCCGGGTGCAGCCGTCCGCCCCTGCCGACGCCGGCACATCGCCGAACGGCGCCGCTCCGACCCCGGCGCATCCGACCGAGTCCCCGTTCACGATCAAGCGACGAGCCCCCGCCTCGCTCTCCGCAGGAGCGTCACCGGTGTCGTCCGCAACGGTGCCGGGCCCAACCCAACGGTCGACTCCGGCATCGGCCACGACGACGGCATCGCCGATGACGATGAACCCGACGCTCAACGTGCCCCCGGCCTGGCTGCCGCTGGGGTTCCTCGCCGCCGCCGGGGTGGGGCTCGTCGCGTTCGGCGCGGCGGTCGCGATCACGGCACCGGCAGCAGTGAGGATGCCCCGTGACGACCACGTCATCACCGCCGTCCACCTCGGCGTGCTGGCCTTCCTCAGCACCGCTGTGCTCGGCGCGCTGCACCAGTTCGGGCCGGTCGTCGGGGGCAGGCCCCTGCGCTCGGTGGTCGCAGGCACGGGAACCTGGCTCCTGTTCGTCCCCGGCGTGTGGCTCATCCCGATCGGGTTCGCGACCGGCCACAGCGTGGTGCTGCAGGTCGGCGGGGTCCTCGCGACGACGGGGGTGTGCATCGCCGCGTGGAACCTGTCACGACCGCTCTCGGCGAAGGACAAGGGTGCTCCGATCATGGGGCTGCGCCTCGCCGTCGCGTATCTGCTCGGAACCGTCGCGTTCGGGATCGTGTACGCGTTCGACCGCAGCTCCTACTGGTTCCCCATCCTCGACAACCGGGTCCTCGCCCACGCGCACCTCGGCCTGCTGGGTTGGCTCGGCCTGTCCTACGTGGCGGTCGCGGAGAAGCTCTGGCCCATGTTCCTGCTGGCGCACCGACCGCATGTCCGCGACGGCGAACGCGCCGTGTGGTTCGTCGGTGCCGGAGCACCGCTCGTCGCGATCGGGCTGCTGGTGGACTCCAGGGCGGCGACCACGGTCGGCGGGGTCCTCATGCTGGTCGGGCTCACGTTCCACCTGGCATCGCTGGCGTCGGTGATCCGCCACCGCCGCCGGGGCCTCGAGCTCCTCCACGGCTTCGTCCTCGCGTCGGCAGCGTGCCTCGTGGCAGCGATGCTGCTCGGCGCCGTCGCCGGCATCGCATCCCTCGACGTCGCGACAAGGACCCACCTGGTCGCCGCAGAGGTGCTGGCTGCGATCCTCTGGCTCCTGCTCGCCGTCGTCGGGCACTCG
>JAFDWA010000025.1 GCA_018268735.1 Actinomycetota bacterium
GACCTCACGCACCTCCACGGGACGATCCTCCATGCACACAGCGCCGAGCCCCGCGCCACCGGACGATCCGATCAACGACACCGCCACCGATCGGAGCGCGCTCGCTCCATCACCGCCGACCAGCAGCGGGGTGATCCAGCGCCTGCGGGATCGGCTCAGCCACGACCTCCGAGAAGCGATGATCGACCCGTCGCAGCAGCCGACGGGCGACTTCGACATCGTCGCCCAGCAGCTGCCCAGCATGGGCGTCGACCGCGTGGCGAGCTTCACCAGCCTCATCACCGCGATGCGGCTGGCCACCACGGCCATCTCGCTGCTCCTCGTCACGAGCCGACTCGACGAGTTCGACGGCTCCGTTCGCATCTGGACGGCGATCGTCGTCGGGTACGCGATCTTCCGCGCCTTCAAGCCGATGCGCTACGAGGACGACCTCCCGTCCCTCCTGCGGGTGCTCGCGGAGCTGGCGCTGCACGTCGCAGCGGTCATCATGACCGGCTACTGGCAGTCGCCGTTGATCTTCACGTTGCTGACCGCGGTGACGATCGCCGGCCTCGCCCGCGGCTTCGGCTTCTCGATCCGCATCGCGATCGTCACGGTGCTGACGGTGAGCTTCCCGTACATCCTCGAATCGGCGGACCAACAGGAAGCCTTCCTGCAGTCTGCGACGTGGAGCGGGATCGTCATGCTGGTGGCGATCGTCGCGGGGTACGCCCGACGGATCTCCGGTGAGGCAGCACGCGAGCGAGAGCTCGCGATGGACCGGCTCAGCCGTCTGTCGGATGCCAACGCGCTGCTGTTCTCGCTGCACCGGGTGACGCAGACCCTGCCGGCATCGCTCGACCTCGGCGACGTCCTGGACTCGACGCTCAGCCGCATGAAGTCGCTCGTGTCCTACGACAGCGTCGCGGTGCTCCTCTTCGACGAGACCGACGGCCACTGGGAGGTGGTGCGCCACCAGGGCCTCCACGTCTCGAGTCGCCTCGGCCCGACCGAGCTGCCCGCAGGCCTGCTCCGGACGATCGCCGAGAACCGTCCCGTCTACGTCGCCGACCTGTCCTCCGAAGGTCCCGGCCTGTCGGACCGGTCCGGGTCCGGCATCTACAGCGTGCTGTCGGCGAGGGGTGCGATCATCGGCCTGCTCGCGATCGAGCACGGCGACTTCGAGCACTTCACCTCCCGTGACCTGGAGCTCGTGGAGGGGTTCGTGGCGCCGGCGTCGCTGGCGCTCGACAACGCCCGGTGGTTCGCCCGACTCCGAACCGTCGGGGCCGACGAGGAGCGGACCCGGATCGCGAGGGACCTGCACGACCGGATCGGCCAGTCGCTCGCCTACCTCGCGTTCTCACTCGATCGACTCGTCGAACGCGACGAAGCCGGCGACCCCCTGACCGAGGACCTGGGACAGCTGCGCGAGGACGTCCGCGGCGTGATCCGCGAGGTGCGCGACACGCTCTACGACCTCCGCACCGACGTGTCCGAGGAGCACGGACTCGGCGTCGTACTGGAGCAGTACGTCGGCCGTGTCGCCGAGCGCAGCTCCCTGTCCATCCAGGTCGAGGCCGACAAGGACGCCCGCCTCCCGATCCTGCAGGAGCGTGAGATGTGGCGTGTCGCCCAGGAGGCGCTCGCCAACGTGGAGCGCCACGCCCGTGCGACCGCCGTGCGCATCGTGTGGCGTTGCGACGGGGAGCGCGCCCTGATCGACGTCACCGACAACGGCGTCGGCTTCGAAGCCACCACTGCGGGACGGCTCGACTCCTATGGGGTGCTCGGCATGCGCGAGCGCGCATCGAGCATCGGTGCCTCGCTCGAGATCCTCAGCGCCCCGGGTCGAGGCACCCGCGTGCGCTGCTCCCTCAACCCCAACGACCCCAGGGAGCAGCTCCCTGGCCGATCGGCCCTCGCGGCCACTGCTCACCGGAGGTGACCACATGACCATCCGCTTGATGCTGGCCGACGACCACCGAATGCTCCGGGAGGGCTTGCGACGCTCGATGACCGACGCCGGCTTCGACGTGATCGGAGAGGCCGGCGACGGCGTCGAGGCGGTGAAGCTCGCCCTGGAGCTCGATCCCGACGTGATCCTGATGGACGTGACGATGCCCAACTGCGACGGCGTCGAGGCCTGTCGGCAGGTGAAGAGCTCCGGGACCGAGACGAAGGTCGTCATGCTGACGATGCACGCCGACCAGGACGTGCTCACGAACGCGATCCGCGCCGGAGCGATCGGCTACCTCACGAAGGACTGCTCGACCCGGGAGATCGCCGAGGCGGTGCGCATGGCCGCCGAAGGCGACACGGTCCTGTCGCCCCAGCTCGCGAGGTCGATGCTGGAGGAGGTGCGTCGGATCGACGAGCCACGCACCGCCGAGGAGGACCGCGTCGTGACCAAGCGCGAGGAGGAGGTCCTCCAGCTGATCGCAGACGGGTGCTCGACACCCGAGGTCGCAGCGAACCTCTACATCTCGCAGAAGACGGTGAAGAACCACCTCGCCTCCATCTACCAGAAGCTCGACGCCCGCGACCGCACGCAGGCGGTCCTGCAGGCCGTGCGGATGGGGATCGTGTCGCTCGACTGACCACAAGATGGGCCGAACGACCCATTCAGCCAACCGCAGAGACGTCGATAACTACATCGACGGAGACGCCCGGGGCGGCTCCGTCACAGCACCAGCACCAACAACAACCCACCGGGAGACTCCCACCATGATGGTTCAGTTCGACTTCCTCAAGACCTGGCTCAAGGCCCATGCCAAGACCGAGCGTGGCGCATCGCTCGTGGAGTACGCGCTCCTCGTCGCGCTGATCGCAGTGGTCTGCATCGCCGCCATCTCCTTCCTCGGCAACTCCGCCAAGGACAAGTTCAACGGCGTCGGCAGCTCCATCAAGGGCTGATTCGATCCCAGATCACCTCGACGACGGGTGGGACCTCGCACCCACCCGTCGTCGCCGTCTCCGGCGGGGCCACTCGTGGCCCCGCCGAGTCGCGTCCCGGCGCCGACCGACGCGACCCACCTCGGCTCAGCTCTGCTCGACGATCCGCAGGCCCGACGGCTCGAGCAGGTCGTCGTCCACGGCCAGGGTGACGACGAACTGCGTGAGGTGCGCGGGGAACACGTGCTCGCTCACGAGCACCGGTGCACCAGAGCGGTCGAGGGTCACCCGCTCGGCCACCAGCACCGGCGACCCGATCGGGATGTCGAGGAGGGCGGCGTCGGCGTCGGAGGCGCCATCTGCCCCGATCGTCTGGCGCGCTCCCCCGGGTCTGATGCCCAACTGGTCGAGGAACGCTGAGCGCTCCACGTCGTCGCGGCTCAGCGAGGCACCGAGCTCCTCCGGGCACCACACCGTGACGCGGGCGAAGGGCCGACCGTCCGCGAGGTGCAGCCGCACCACCTCGAGCACCGAGCGCCCCGGCAGGTGGTCCCGGACCTGACGGGGCGGACGGCGGAACCGGAACGACACGACCTGTCGTTCCGAGCGGATGTCCGCCGCGGCCAGCTGACCTTCGATGGTCGACAGCCGGGTGAGGTCCTGACGCACAGGGTCGGCGGCCACGAGCCACCCGAACCCCTGCCGGCTCTCCAACAGGCCCTCGTCCCTCAGCGCCTCCAGGGCACGACGGATGGTGACGCGGCTCGCCTCGTATGCAGCGGACATGTCGGCCTCCGACGGGAGCACCGCGCCGAGGTGGAACTCGCCGCTGGCGATCCGGTGGCGGAGGTCGTCCGCGATGATGCGGTAGCGGATCGGTCGCATGGAGGTGCCCGAACTCCTCGGGGTCGTGCCGGGTAGAGGTTGGAGGGACAGCACGACGTCGAACATGTATTGTACTTGTATTGTTCGTCGTACACAGCTTCGTCACCGACAGCGGAGAGGTGTCTCCGCACCACGAGGAGGACCGCGAGATGGCCGTCACCGCATCCACACCGATCGAACTGGTCCGGCGTGTCTACGAGCGATTCGACGAGCGGATCGATGCCGCACGTGACCGGGTCGGTCACCCGCTGACGCTCGCCGAGAAGATCCTGATCGCTCACCTCGACGACCCGGACGCGACCTTCGGGCGCGGCGCCACCTACAACGACCTGCGGCCGGACCGCGTCGCGATGCAGGACGCGACCGCGCAGATGGCGCTGCTGCAGTTCATGACCGCCGGGCTCGCTCAGGTGGCCGTCCCCTCCACCGTGCACTGCGACCACCTGATCCAGGCCAGGGAGAACGGCCACGTCGACCTGCTCGCTGCGGAGAAGGGCAACGCCGAGGTCTACGACTTCCTCGAATCGGTGTCGGCCCGGTACGGCATCGGCTTCTGGAAGCCCGGTTCCGGGATCATCCACCAGGTCGTCCTCGAGCAGTACGCCTTCCCCGGCGGGATGATGGTCGGCACCGACAGCCACACCCCGAACGCCGGCGGCCTCGGGATGGTCGCCATCGGCGTGGGCGGCGCCGACGCCGTCGACGTGATGACCGGCTTCCCGTTCAACGTGCGCTGGCCCCGACTGATCGGCGTCCACCTCACCGGCGAGCTCAACGGCTGGTCCTCCCCGAAGGACGTGATCCTCAAGGTCGCCGACATCCTGACCGTCAAGGGCGGCACCGGGGCGATCGTCGAGTACTTCGGACCCGGGGCGCGCAGCATCTCGTGCACCGGGAAGGCGACGATCTGCAACATGGGTGCCGAGGTCGGCGCGACGACGTCGCTGTTCGCCTACGACGACGCGATGAGCCGCTACCTCAAGGCCACCGGCCGCGAGGAGATCGCCGCCGCGGCCGACGTGATCGCACACCACCTGCGACCCGACGACGAGGTGCTGTCGGACCCTTCCTCGTACTACGACGAGGTCGTCGAGATCGACCTGTCGGAGCTGGAGCCGTACATCAACGGACCCCAGACCCCAGACCTCGCCCGACGCGTGGGCGACCTCGGCGCCGAGGCGAAGGAGAACGGCTGGCCGCTGGAGTTCTCCGCCGCGCTGGTCGGTTCGTGCACCAACTCCTCCTACGAGGACATCACCCGGGCAGCGTCGATCCTGCGCCACGCTGCCGACAACGGCCTGAAGGTGAAGGTGCCGTTGATGATCACGCCGGGCTCGGAGCAGGTGCGCTCCACGATCGCACGTGACGGACTGCTCGACGTGTTCGAGCAGGCGGGTGCGACGGTGCTCGCCAACGCCTGCGGTCCATGCATCGGGCAGTGGGCGCGCCCGCCGGAGGCGAACGACCACGTCAACACGATCGTCACCTCGTACAACCGGAACTTCCCGAAGCGCAACGACGGCTCCGCCAACACGCTCGCGTTCGTGACGTCGCCCGAGACGGTGGTCGCGCTCGCGCTCGCCGGCACCCTCGACTTCAACCCGTTGACCGACACGTTGACCAACGAGGCGGGCGAGCAGGTCAAGCTCCGTGTGCCCGTCGGCGAAGAGCTCCCGGACCGCGGCTTCGACCCCGGGGAATCAGGCTTCATCGCCCCTCCCGCCGACGGCTCCGACATCGAGGTCGTCGTCCGTCCGGACTCCGAGCGCCTCCAGCTGCTGGAGCCCTTCGCTGCTTGGGACGGCGCGGACTTCGTGGATCTGCCGATCCTCCTCAAGGCGAAGGGCAAGTGCACCACCGACCACATCTCGATGGCAGGTCCGTGGTTGCGCTACCGGGGTCACCTCGAGAACATCTCGGGCAACCTGTTCAACGGGGCGGTCAACGCCTTCACCGGCGTCGCCGGCGAGGGCAAGGACCAGCTGGACGGGTCCACGCGGTCGTTCCCCGACATCGCCAAGCACTACCACGAGTCCGGTCAGCCATGGGTCGCCGTCGGCGACGAGAACTGGGGCGAGGGCAGCTCACGTGAGCACGCCGCTATGGAGCCACGGTTCCGTGGGTGCAGGGCGATCATCGTGCGGAGCTTCGCCCGCATCCACGAGGCGAACCTCAAGAAGCAGGGTGTCCTGGCGCTGACGTTCGCCGACCCGTCGGTGTACGACCAGATCGGCGAAGACGATCGCATCAGCATCAACGGCCTCTCCGAGCTCGCGCCGGGCCGTCCGGTCGACTGCACGCTGCTCCACCCCGACGGCACCTCGATCGCGTTCCAGTGCAACCACACGATGAGCGACGAGCACATCGAGTGGTTCCGCGCCGGCTCGGCCCTCAACATCATCCGCGCACGCACCGCCGGCTGAGCCGGTCGCAGACCAGCAGCGCCGACTTGCTTGCCTCGTGGCCGATCCTGCCGATGGAGCAGGATGGTCGCCGAGCTCCTGCGCGATGTCGAAGCGACGCCGCCACCGACAGATCGTGCGGCGTCCACACGGCGACGCTTCGCGATCCCGCTGTGCACCGCTGTGGTCCTCGTCGCCTATGCGGTTGCGGCGATGTCGGCGGCGCAGAGCGCGACGGGCTCGGACTTCCATCGACGGCAGGCCGCGGCGATCGCCGCCGGGCGCCTCGACATCCGGCCGGTGCCGGATGCGCTCAGATCGCTGCGCAACCCGTACGACGCCGGGCGCAACGTCGACGTTCGGACGCACGACGGGGTCCAGGACCTCGCGTACCGCGACGGCCACCTCTACTCGGCGCACGGACTGACGATCCCCCTGTTGCTCGTACCCGCCGAGCGGCTCCTCGGCACGGCACCGCCCAACTGGGCGATCACCCTGATGGCGGGATGGGTCGGCGTGATCTGCGGCGCGTGGATCCTGACCAGGGTCCGCGAGGACGTCGTCCCGTGCCTGCCGGACTGGGCGCTCGGCACCGCGATCCTCGCGTTCGGGCTGTGCGGTCCCGTGCCGGCGCTGATGTCGACCGGCAACGGCTACGAGGCTGCGATCGCTGTTGCGTTCGCACTCACGATGGCCGGTGCTGCGCTCCTCATGTCGGCGGTTGGGAGGTGGCCGCAGCTCGATCGGCGCCGCGCTGCGATCGGATCGAGCCTGCTCGCGCTCGCGGTGGGGGCGCGTCCGACCGCGGTCGCGGCGTCGATCGCGCTCGTGGTGGTCACGGTCGCGTCGGTGCGGGCTGCGGGGCGCAGCGGAACGACACGAGCAGGACTCCGGGCTGACATCGCAGCGCTGCTCGGGCCCTACGTCGTCGTCGTCGGCGCGCTGCTGTGGGCGAACGTCGTGAGGTTCGGCTCTCCCACGGAGTTCGGGTTCGGGTTCCAGCTCTCGGTCTGGAACATGCGCACCTACCCGATGGGGCGCATCTCCTACCTCGCACCGAACCTCGGCGACTACCTCTTCGCAGCACCCGCTCGTGCGGCATCGTTCCCGTGGCTGCGACCTCGATCCGGCATCGAGGGGCTCCGACCCGATGTTCACACAGCGGAGCCGATCGTCGGCCTCGTCTTCCTCGCCCCGGTGCTCTGCGTCGGAACGGCTTGCCTGCTCGCGGGGCTCCGGTCGATGCGCCGCACCGCGCCGAGGTTCGCTGTCGCGACGCTGACCGCTGCGGCGATCGGATGCGTCGGCCTGCTCGCGGTGTCGTTCCCGTTCAACACGTCGACGCTCCGCTATGCCGCCGATGCAGCACCGATGCTGCTCCTCGCCGCGTGCGCGTCGTGGTGCTGGACCCGCAGCAGCCGAGACGACCCGGCATGGACGAGGCGACTCGACGTCGCGTGGATCGCGGCGCTCGTCGTCGGCGTCGTCGTCACGGCGTGCACCCAGATCCCGACCTGAACGGCGTCGCTGTGCGACACTCGTGCCCATGACCGGCGGAACCCTCGACTTCACGTGCCCTCGCTGCTCGCGGCCGGCGACCGAGGCGTTCTACGGCCCGTGCGGGACCTGTCGCACCACGTTGCGAGCGGTGATCGGCGGCGAGGCGAGAGACGTCGAGGTCGGCGACTACGAGCCGAAGATGAACGTCACGCCGAACGCGGTCGCGACGAAGGACTGACTGCCCGCCGTCGCGGGCCGGTGCTCCTCAGTCGTCTCCGGGCCGACGGTGGCGTTCATGGGCTGCGTCGTCGTGGTCCGGGGTGACGCCACCCGGGTAGGTCTTCGCCAACTCCTCCTCGGAGGGGTCGCGACGCTCCCTCGCCTGCGCGGGGAGCAGGTCGGTGATGGCCGCCATCATCCGGTCGGTGTCGTCCTGCAGGTCTGCGCCGTCGAGCGGGACCTCCGGGCCGACCCGGATCCGAACGGTGGGTGGGTGCAGCACGTTGGTGATGTCCGGCATCCGCTCGCTCCGAGGCCACACCACCTCGGTCCCCCAGATCCCGATCGGGATGACGGGCGCACCGGTCGCGTGTGCGAGCCGGACGGCACCCCAACGACCCTTGAGGTCCGGATCGAAGAACGCCGGGCCGCGGGGGATGGTGCCCTGGGGCATGATCGCGACCATCTCTCCGGCGGCAAGCGCCGACTCTGCCGCCCGGAGCGGCTCGTCGGATCCGGTGCCGCGATCGACGCGGATGCCGCCGAGCACGGTCGCGACGTCACCGACGATCGGGGCATCGAACACCTCCTTCTTGCCGAGGAAGCGCACCGGTCGACCGCGGCGGGCGAGCAGGTAGCCGATCGCGAGCGGATCCAGGTAGGAGCGATGGTTCGCGACCAGGATCGCCGGCCCGTCGGCCGGGATGCGGTCGAGCCCTCCGAGGTCGAAGCGCACCCACGGGAACAGCTGGGGCTGCGCCAGCAGGTGCAGGACCCTCTGCGGCTCGATGCCCACGAACTTGGGCACCCCGCTCGGCACGTCGAAGTACACCACCGGCCAGCGACGCAACGCAGCGACGGCGATCATCCGGGGATCGGGGTTCACCACGGTCGGATGTCCGACGAGGCTGAGCAACGGGGTGTCGTAGTAGCTGTCCGAGTAGGCATAGCTGGCGGCAAGGTCGATGTCGTTGTCGTTGGCCCAACCGAGGACGGCGGACGCCTTGCCCCTGCCCCACACGAACTCGCCCTCGACGGTCCCGTCGTAGCGCCCGCCCTCACGGCCGTAGGTCGTCGCCACCACGTCGTCGAAGCCGAGGAGGTCCGCGAGGGGACGCACCAAGTCGCGTGGCGTCGTCGTCGCCATCACCAGCGAACGCCCCGCGGACCGGTGCTCCTCGATCAGATGGCGAGCGTACGGGAGCACGGCGTCGGCAAGTCGCGGCGCTGCCTCCTCGGCGGCGGCCTCGACGCGCTCGACAGGCCATCCCCTGGCCATCCGAGCACCCTGGCGGCTCAGGAACATGGAGGGCCAGGTCTCGCCGATGACGTCGAAGATCTTGAACATCACGGATTCGAGTCCCTGCGTCGACGAGCCGACGAGCCCGGCCGAACGCAGCACCTCTCCGAACACCGGCCCGCTCGCACCGGACAGCAGCGTGCGATCCAGGTCGAAGAACGCGGCCGCGGGACGGCTCGCCGCGCTCGTGTCCGACAGGTCCATGACGACGAACCTACCCGACTGCGCAACGCCGGCAGCGACGGCGCAAAACGGCCGAAGGACTGGCGGGGGGAGCCAGTCCTTCAGCACAGGCCTCCGGTCCGGGGGGGGTGGACCGTGGCGCAGGACCGAGGGGGACGGGGGGGAGTCCTCAACCTCGGTCGTTCTTGGTGAGCAACATGATAGCCAAGAGCAAGCAATCGGTCAACGCAATATGCCAGATAGTTGGTATCGTCGGTGACGATCAGCTCGACGAGGCCGGCTCGCCGAGGCCGACCGTGGAGGTCGTGGTGGACCGAAAGCAGCTCCGGGCGTTCGTCGCCGTGGCAGAACACCGGTCGTTCTCGGCGGGCGCACGTGCGCTCGGGACGGTCCAGTCCAACGTGTCGGCACACGTGGCACGCCTCGAGCGCGACCTCGGCGTCGTCCTCCTCGACCGTGCCACCAACGAGCCGACCGACGAGGGGCGCGCCGTCCTCGAGCGCGCACGGCGCATCGAGGCGGAGTTCGACGCGCTCGACGCCGACGTCGCGTCCATGCGCGACGTCGTCTCGGGCTCGGTCCGGCTCGGGGCGATCGGAACGACCGCTCGCTGGCTCGTCGCTCCACTGCTCACAGCCGTCACCGACGACTACCCGTCGATCCGCGTGATCGTCCTCGATGCCACGACCTCCTCGCTCGTGTTGAACCTCGGCTCCGGCACCGTGGACCTCGCGATCGTGAACCTTCCCATCGATGACGACGACATCGCCGTCGAGCCGCTCTTCGACGAGGATCGGATCCTGATCGTCCCGACGGGTCACCCCCTGTACGAGCGCGACTCGATCACGTTGTCCGAGCTCGCCGGCCACGACCTCCTGCTCGAAGCCCGCGGCACCGCGTTCCGCGACGTGCTCGACCACGCCGCACGTGAGCAGGGCGTCGAGCTCCGACCGAAGGCCGAGCTCGACGGGATGCGGCTCCTCGCCTCCCTCGTGTTCGCCGGCTTCGGCGCCGGAATCGTTCCGGCATCAGCCATCCCTCCGAACCTCGACGGCAGCTGGCGGCGCATCCCCGTCGACGGCGTCCCCGGGCGCAGCGTCGGACTCGCCCGCCGTCGACGGGGACTGCTCACCGCCGCGCAGCGGGTGGTTGCGGAGCAGATCCGCCACACGATCGCCAACGGCGCAGCGGACGTGCCCGGGGTCTACCCGACCGTCGACCTGCTCCCCTGACGCTGTGCCGAACGGGCACCGCGGCCGAATTGCCGCCCCACCCCGGTCGGCGACCGACCCGGACGCCGACACGCCGTAGGATGGCGGTGACGATCACTCCTGTGGAGACGACACGTGGCCGACAGCATCACCATCACCGACAACCGCACAGGCGAATCGCTCGAGATCCCGATCCTCGACGGCGGGATCGACGCCAAGGCGTGGTCCAAGCTGCTGCCAGGCGTCTGGTTCCACGATCCCTCCTTCGGAGCGACCTCCGGCGCTGCGTCGTCCATCACCGAGCTCGACGGCGAGGCGGGATTCCTCCGCTACCGCGGGTACCCGATCGACCAGCTCGCCGAGTCGTCGAGCTACCTCGAGGTCGCCTACCTGCTGATCCACGGCGAGCTGCCCACGCCCGAGCAGTTCGAGGAGTGGCGCTACGAGATCACCCACCACACCTTCATCCACGAGAACGTCCGCAAGCGGTTCATGGAGGGCTTCCACCACGATGCGCACCCGATGGGGATGCTCGTGTCGACCATCGCGGCGCTCTCCACGTTCTACCCGGAAGCGCGGGACCTGTCCTCCGACATCGTGATGAAGCAGGTCGTCCGCCTCATCGCGAAGATGCCGACGCTCGCCGCCGGCGCCTTCCGCCACAGCGTCGGCATGCCGTTCGTCTACCCCGACAACAGCCTCGACTTCGCGGCCAACTTCCTGTCGATGATGTGGAAGACCGCCGAGCCGCGCTACGACGCCAACCCGGTGCTCGCACGGGCCCTCGACGTCCTGTTCATCCTCCACGCGGACCACGAGCAGAACTGCTCCACCACGGCGATGCGCACCGTCGGCAGCGCGCACGCCGATCCGTACGTCGCGACCGCCGCAGCGACCGCCGCGCTCTACGGGCCACGTCACGGCGGCGCGAACGAGGCCGTCATCCGGATGCTCACCCAGATCGGCTCCATCGACGCGGTCCCGGCATACGTGGAGCGGGTCAAGCAGGGAGATGTGCGGCTGCAGGGCTTCGGCCACCGCGTCTACAAGAACTACGACCCCCGTGCCCGCATCATCAAGCGCACCGCGGACCAGGTCTTCGAGGTGACCGGCAAGAACCCGCTGCTCGACATCGCGTTGAAGCTCGAAGAGGTCGCGTTGTCGGACTCGTACTTCACCGACCGCAAGCTGTATCCGAACGTCGACTTCTACTCGGGCCTCATCTACCAGGCGATGGGGTTCCCGATGGACATGTTCACGGTGCTCTTCGCCATCCCACGCACCGCCGGGTGGCTGGCGCACTACCGCGAGCTGCTCGACCAGGACAGCCGCATCTACCGGCCGCGGCAGCTCTACGTCGGCCATCCGGTCCGCGACTACGTCCCAATCGAGCGCCGCTGATCGACCACAGCCGAACGACCGACGGTCGACGGCCGACCCGATGACGCTGGACCACCGCTGGCCCGACGACGTCGTGGCGCTCGCCGAGGAGGCCCGGGAGGTCGCCCGACGAGCGGCCGCCGACCTCGATGTCCGCGAGGACTCCTGGCTGATCGGCTCCTCCCGTGCGTTCTCACTCGAGCTCGCCCGCCGAGGCTGGATCGGGATGACGTGGCCCACAGCGGACGGAGGTGGCGGTCGCAGCCCGCTCGAGCGGTTCGCTGTCTTCGAGGCGCTCGTCTCC
>JAFDWA010000260.1 GCA_018268735.1 Actinomycetota bacterium
GGCGAAGATGCTGCCCCAGATCAGCGGGATGGATCGATCGATCCGGTCGAACGGGTCGTTGAAGAAGTCGGAGTGGTCGGTCACGCCGGCGCCGAGACCCGGCAGCATCAGCTGCATGATGCCGGTCGCGAGCCCCGGGATCATCGCCCTCGGGTCACCTGCGGTGCGCCACAGCAGCGACCCCGGGGCGATGTCCGCACCCTCTGCTCGCTGTCGTCGAGGTCGGCGTGGCGTCCGGCCTGCGGTGTGCGAAGTCGTCCCGTCGGCGGACGCAACGTCGTGCATGTGCTGACCCCCCTGGTTCGCACCACCGTAGCCCGGCCCGTCGGCCCGTCGGCCCGTCGGCCGGTCGGCTCAGCCGGCGAGCGGGCGGAGCGGTCGACGTGTGTCGTGGGCGGGCACGGCGAGGTCGAAGGCCAGGTCGACCTGTGCCGGATAGGTGGTCAGGCGCTCGACCACGACCGGTTCGCTCGACTCCACCGTGACGGTGACCTCGCCGGGCTGAGCACCGACTGCGGCGACAGGGAGCGCGACGCTGTCGCCGGGAGCAACCTCCAACTTCGATGCCTGTTCGAGCACCGCAGAGGTGCCGCCGACCGCCGCGGTCGCGCGCAGCACCGCGATGCCGTCGCCCGGGTTGTGGATCAGCAGCACCGGCAGCGGGTCCGCCCCGGCGTCGATCGCCGGGACGATCCAGCGCGTCGAGCTGACGGGCGTGCCGGTCGCGATGGCGACCCCGTGGACGAGGGGAGGTCGGCCGACGATCGACGCATCGGGAACGGGATCGGGCGGACCGCTGAGCGCGATGGATCGGGCGACGACCACGGGGTGGTCGGCCTCCACCTGGATCGAGTGGTACCCGACACCCGGGATCCGACTCTCCGCGGAGAGATCGACTGTCACGTACCGACCGGACTCGACGTCGATCTGGAGCGGCTCCGGTGGGTTCTTCGCCGCCCCGTAGGGGGTGACCTGCACCAGGGCGTGCACCGCGGTGCTCCCGGGGTTCTGCACCACCAGCCGCTCTGCTGCGCCCGATCCGGTGAAGCCGCCGGCGAACGCCCAGCGCTGACGAGCCAACGGCACCCCGGCAGCCATCTGGAGACCTCTCGGACCCTTCGAACCGTCGAAGGTCTGCACCACCTCGGCGACGACCCGACCTGATCGCGAGCGCACGGTGGCGGTGAACTGGTCGCGTCGGGATGCCGACGCACCCAGGTCGAGCACCTTCGAGGTCCCCGCAGGCACGACGACCCCCGTGAGCGACGACGGCACGCGCGCACCGGTGTCGAGCCCGATGGAGATGTCGACGCCGGCATCGCCGGGGAACGGGTTGAACAACGTGAGACGCACGCCGGCATCGACCGTCGTGCTCAGCACCGGGAAGGTCCACGAGTCCGACGTCGACGTCAGGCACGCGTCGCGGTCGCCGCCGTCCTCGGTGGTCAGCTGGTGGTCGACCGCGAGCGTGGGGCTCGGGGACTCCACGAGCACCGATGCGGTCGGATCGCCCAACGTGGAGGCGACGTCGACCACGAGCGGACCGCCCGCCGGCACGTCGATCGATCTGGGTGCGGTCGCGCCGGCGGCGGTGTAGCCGGTGAGACGGGCGGTGACCGCGTGTGGTGTGGGGTTCGACAGGATCACCGAGCTCGTCGCAGGGCCGGTCGCCGTCCCCGCCGCGCAGTACCAGGTGGAGCCGAGATCGCCGTCGGAGCGCACCGCTGGCAGCGGCGCCCGGTCGAGTGACGCCGGGGTGGGCTGCGAGGTGCCCGACCAGAGCGAGCCCAACCCGAGCATCGCCAGGACGATCGCGGTCAGGACGACGAGGCGGACGCGCGTCACGACGTCGCCTCGGCGGACGTGCCCGCGCCCAGGCCGTCGTCCACATCGCCGTCGGCCTCGGCACGGGCGGTGGAGGCGGGCTCGTCAGCGGAGGCGGTGGGGGCGGGCCCGTCAGCGGAGGCGGTGGGGGCGGGCCCGTCAGCGGTCACGACGACCACCGGCGGACCTCGGCGGATGGAACGGTGCGGGCGGCTCCGGGAGAGGCGACGGCGTCTGCCTGCCTCGACGACGAGCAGCACCAGAGCGAGGACCTGGATCGCCTGCAGCGCACGGCTCCGCAACGGCGTCGACCACGCCAGCGTGGACGCCCCGCCCTTGATCCCGTCGAACTTCTGGGCCCAGCCGAGCAGCGGAGCGCGGCGCGCTGCCCTCCCAGCGCTGTCGAGGTGCCAGGATGCGTCGGCGGTGACCGACTGGCCGACCACGGCACCGGCACGCAGCGGCCCGCTGAACGACGTCCCGGGACCTCGTCCGAGCACCGGCTTCGGCGGCGTCGGAGAGATCGCGAGCTGAGCGATCGCCGTGGACGCACCGCTCCGGGCGACATCGGTCCCTGTCAGGTCCGACCGCAGCGGCCACACCCCGCCGACCTCGTACATCTCCGCGCCCGGGGCGACCGGGATCCGCACGAGGTCGAGCTGCTCGTCGAACGCGGCGACGGCGCCCGTCGGGAGTGGGACCTCGACCGGGGAGAACGGCTCCGGTGCCGGGCGGTCGATCAGCAGCACGTAGCGGATGCCCATCGGGGCGAGGATCCTGCCGAGCCGGGCCGTCCGGCCCTGCAGCGCGTCCTCGACGGCGGCGCGCATGCGGGCGACGCCGGCGCCCCCGTCGAGTCGGTATCTCTGGGTCACCGTCGCCCCGCTCCCCTCGGTGACGCCGAGGGCCAGGTGGCCACCTCCCTCGATCGTCCAGCCGGCGACCGGGAGCACGTCCGGATCGCCGATCCAGAGGGTGCGCGTCGTGGTCCCCGGGTCGACGAGCTGCAACGCACGCTGGTAGTCCCCGTCCGGCTGGTACCACCGGCCGTCGGGCGCGGCGAACGCGATCGGCACCAGACCGACGAGGAGGGCGACGATCCCGACACCGGAGGCGACCTGCCCGATCCCGAAGTCGCCGCTGACGACGTCCTGCTCGAACGCGATGGGACCCATCGCGACCGCAGTCGCGAGCCCGAGCGCTGCGGGCACCAGCAGCAGTTCGGCTCCGGCACCGCCGAGCATCCCCGCCGATGCGAGCCACGCGGCACCACCCACCGAGGCGAGCACGAGCACCCAACCTGCGATCGCCCATCCGATCCTCCAGGAGCGGCCCGTCAGGATCGGGACCAGCGCGGCCACGACGATCCCCCATCCGAGCCAGCTCGTCTGGATGGGGCCGACGCTCCCTGTGAGCATCTGCATCGAGGACGGCATCGGTGCTCGGCTCGCCCAGAGGCCCGTCATGGACGCGACATCACCTCGGGTGATGGACTCCACGAGCCAGGGCAGCTGCAGCGGGATGCTGAGCACCAGGCCGCCCATCGCCGCCCCGGCGAGGCGCACCCCAGCGCGAGGCGCTCCACCGATCCACGGGCCGATCGCGAACAGCGCGACGGCGGTCGCGACCAGCAACGAGCCCAGCGGGCTGACGGCGGCGACCGCCCCGAGGATCAGTGCGTCGCCGGCGAGGTTGCGCCACCAGCTCTCGACGGGGCGGCCGGCGACGTCGAACGGGACGGCACCGGCGAACCTGGCGCAC
>JAFDWA010000261.1 GCA_018268735.1 Actinomycetota bacterium
GGCGGCGATCGAGGGGTCCTGCGCCACCTTCGTGGCGAGCGCCTGGGCAGCCGGGGCCAGCTCCTGCGCCAACTTGCTCATCTGGGGAGCCTTGGTGATGTCCTTGCTCTCCTTGACGTCACGGGCCATCGAGGCGAGCTCCTTGGCCTTGGAGCAGAACTCCTCGACCGACATGTCGCTCCCGCTCGAGGAGGACGACGAGCCCTCTGATGCAGCGGTGCTCGGAGTGGCGGACTCCTTGTCGGTCGGCGACTGGCTCGACTTCGCGGCCGTGGTGGTGGTCGTCTTGTCGGCCGTCGAGTCGCTGCCACCGCAGCCGACGAGCAGCGCTGCGGGAATGGTCAACACCAGGCAGACGCCCAGGATGCGCTTGGTCATGAATCTGTCCTCCGGTCGATGCGGTCGTTGCGCCGAGCCACGAAGGTGATCGGCACCACGCCAGATTCTTACCCGCATGGGCGGATCAGTGGGTGAATCGTCGATGCCCGAGGCCGGACGCGGCAATGATGGCCGGGTCGCGTCGGATCGTGCCGACCGACCACGCTCGAAATGGGGAGGCAACCGATGAGCTCCGCGTCGCTGCACCACGTGGCTTTCGCATGCAGGGATCCTGAGGCGACCCGGCACTTCTACGAGGACCTGCTGGGGTTCCCGTTGGTGCACACCGAGGTCGCCCCGGTCGAGCGGGGCTTCATCCGGCACTTCTTCTTCGCACTCGACGACGGCAGCTGCGTCGCGTTCTTCGACCTCCACGACGCGGGCGAGCAGCCCGGCTGGTCGACCGAGATCGCCACGGGCCTCGGCCTGCCGCTGTGGTGCAACCACCTGGCGCTGCGGGCCGACGACGCCAAGCAGGACGAGGTGCGCGCCCGGGTCGAGGCCGACGGCGGGGAGCTGCTGGTCGTGCTCGACCACGAGTGGTGCGAATCGCACTACTACCTGGATCCCAACGGCATCCTCGTCGAGCTGTGCCGGGACACACCGGGCATGCCCACCGACGCGGCGCTGGCACGGGAGCTGTTGACCGCGATGCCCCAAGCCGGCACCCCAGGGGCCGAGACACGCGTCGTCGACCACGCGCGGTGAGCGTCGATCGCAGCTTCGTCGGGCTCCCGTCGCCCGGCGTCGACCGCTTCGGAGCCGGAGGCCACCCCTGCCAGGGCGTGTACCACACCCCCTCGGGCACCCGACCGGAGGTCGCCTTCGTCGCGGCCCACTACAACATCGACTTCTCCGAGCACTACCTGGCGGAGCACCTCGCCGGACACGGATTCGGATTCCTCGGCTGGAACACCCGCTTCCGAGGCGACGAGGCCCACTTCCTGCTCGACCACGCGCTCGTCGACGTGGGCGTCGGCGTGCGCTGGCTGCGCGAGGTCGCCGGCGTCGAGCAGGTCGTGCTGCTCGGCAACTCCGGCGGGGGCTCGCTCATGGCCGCCTACCAGTCCCAGGCGGTCGAACCCAACGTCACCCCGCTCGAGGGGATGCGACCGGCGGCCGGGGTGGACGACCTGGTCGCGGCAGACGCCTACGTGTCGCTCGCCGCCCACCCGGGACGACCCGACGTGCTGACCGCGTGGATGGACGCAGCGGTCATCGACGAAGCCGACCCGACGCTGACCGACCCGCACCTCGACCTCTGGAACCCCGACAACGGTCCGCCGTATCCGACCGAGTTCGTCGATCGCTACCGGGCGGCGCAGCAGGCACGCAACCAGCGCATCACCGACCGCGTCCGGGCCGAGCTCGAACGGCTCCGTGCCGCGGGCCTGACCGACCGCATCTTCACCGTCTCGAGGCTGTGGGCAGATCCCCGCACCGTCGACGCAACCCTCGAGCCGACGGCCCGCCGGGCGAACAGGTGCTACCTGGGCGATCCACGTCGGGCCAACTACGGGACATGGGGCGTCGGGCAGTGCTCCTCGCTGCGCACGTGGCTGTCGATGTGGAGCCTCGAGGTCTCCCAGTGCCGCGCCGAGCCGCACCTGGCGCGTGTCACGGTCCCTTCGCTCGTCATCAACGCGGATGCCGACACCGGGGTGTTCCCCAGCGACGCGGCGAGGATCCTCGACGCGATCGGCACCGACGACAAGCAGCTCGTCGAGGTGCCCGGCGACCACTACCTCCTCGAACCCGGCGATGCGCGCCCCAGGACCGCCGCACTGATCGCGGAGTGGGTCGCGTCACGGATCCGATGACGGCGCCCGCAGGGCAGGCGACGACCGCGCTGCCGACGGTGCTGCGCAACGGGGTCGTCGCGCTCGGGCTCGCCGACGTCGGCCAGCCGGTGCGTGGCGTCGCGCTCACCGGGGGCGTCGCATCGGACATCTGGCGTGCCGATCTGCCCGGTGGACCGATCTGCGTGAAGCGGGCTCTCGGGCGGCTGCGCGTCGACAGCGAGTGGATCGTCCCGACGAACCGCACCGCCTTCGAAGCAGCGTGGCTGCGCGCTGCGGACGCGGCACGACCCGGTGCCGCATGTCGGGTGATCGGCTTCGATCCCGACTCCGGCGTGCTCGCCCTCGCCTGGCTCGACCCCACCGACCACAGCAACTGGAGGTCAGAGCTGTCCGCCGGCCATGTCGATGCAGCAGTCGCCGCTGCCCTCGGAGATCGGCTCGGGCACCTCCACGCGGCCATGGCCGACCCTGACCGCTTCGCCGCGGCCTTCGCCGCAGGTGAGCTGTTCCGTGCGCTGCGCCTCGACCCGTACTTCGCTGTCACCGCATCGGCGCATCCGGTGCTCGCCGCGACCTTGGACGCTCTCGTGGATCGCACCGCGTCGACCGGCTCCACCGTGATCCACGGCGACGTCAGCCCGAAGAACGTCCTCGTCGGCCCCGACGGCCCGGTCCTGGTCGACGCCGAGTGCGCGTCGTGGGGCGATCCCGCGTTCGACGTGGCGTTCTGCATCAGCCACCTGCTGTTGAAGGCGATCTGGCATCCCGGCGACACGCGCCGCCTCCTCGAGGCGTCCCATCGGTTCGCGACCTCCTACCTGGCCCACGTCGCATGGGAGCAGCCCGATGCGCTGGCAGGCCGGGCAGCGATGCTGGTCCCAGCGCTGGCGTTGGCCCGGGTCGACGGCGCCTCGCCCGTCGACTATCTGGATGCACCGGAGCGCGACCACGTGCGCCAGCGGGCCACCGAGCTCCTCCTCGGCCCGCCCGATGGTCTCAACGAGCTGCTCGACCGCTGGCCCGACGACACATGGAGCAAGCCATGACCACCTCCACGATCACCGCCGTGACCGGCCACCGGCGTTGGGACTCCAGAGGTCGACCGACCGTCGAAGCCGTCGTCACCACGCGCGGCGGGCAGGGTCGGGCGCTCGCGCCGGCGGGGGCCTCGACGGGCTCCGGTGAGGCCGTCGACCTGCGCGACGGCGGTGGGCGCCAGGGCGGCCTCGACGTCACCCGCGCCGTCGCGGCGGTCAACGACCGGATCGCCGAGGCCGTGGTCGGTCTCGATGCGTCGGACCAGGCTGCGGTCGATGCCGCGCTGGAGGCCGTCGACGGGAGCTCTGGATTCGCCGGTCTGGGCGGCAACGCCGCAGTTGCCGTCTCCCTCGCGACGGCGTGGGC
>JAFDWA010000262.1 GCA_018268735.1 Actinomycetota bacterium
CGGACGAGGCCGACCTTCCACCCCTCACGACGGGCGCGCAGCGCGAGGTCCGCCTCCTCGCAGTAGGAGAAGTACCGCTCGTCGAACAGGCCGACCTCCTCGAGCGTGCCGCGACGCAGGAACATGAGCGTTCCGTGCGGGTAGTCCACCTCCTCCCATCGGGGCAGCACCCCGTCGACGTCGGGCACGTCGACCGGCACCGCCATCCCGCCGAAGTACGCGTCGATGACCGGTGACATGCCGTCGCCGACGTCAGCGCACGCGAGTCCTGCCATCGGCTCCGCCGCAACCGCTGCGAGCACCGCTGAGAGGCACCCCGGGAAGGGATCGACGTCGTGCGGCGCGAGCGCGACCCACTCGCCGTCCTCCGAGTCCGCGAGGAAGCGCCGCAACCCGACGTTCGCACCCGGCCCGAACCCGGAGTTCGTGTCCACCTCGACCACCTCGATGCCCGAGCTGCCCGTCGGCCACGCGCCACGAAGCCCGTCGAGCCCCTTGCGCAGCGCTGCCAGCGCATCGGGCTCCGATGCGTTGTCGACGATCGTCAGGCGGACCGGGACCTCGAGGCTCCCGAAGCGCCGGGCGGTCGCGACGCATGCGTCGGGCTGGTTCCAGTGGACGAGGACGACCCGCAACGGCGTCGCAGCCAGCGTGGCCGTCGGCGCGACCGCACCAGCCTGGGAACGGGTCATCGGGCGAGGCGTCGTGCGCTCAGGTGAGCGGACGGTCGGTCGGACGAACCGGCGCAGGCAGGTCCGTCTCCCCCATCAGGTGCGCGTCGACGGCGGCAGCACACGAGCGACCCTCCGCGATGGCCCACACGATGAGGCTCTGGCCCCGGCCGGCATCGCCGCACACGAACACGCCCTCCTCGCTCGTCGCCCACGCGTCGTCACGCACGATGTTGCCACGGTCGTCGAGGGCCACACCGAGCCCGTCGAGCAATCCGGCGCGCTCGGGACCGACGAACCCCATCGCGAGGAGGACGATGTCGGCAGGCACCTCGCGCTCGCTGCCCTCGACGGGCACGAACGTCGGTCGCCCGTCGAGGACCTGCTGGTCGACGTCGACCACGCGCAGCGCACGGAGGTTCCCCTCGTCGTCACCGAGCAGCTCCAGCGTGTTCACCGCGTAGACGCGCTCGCCGCCCTCCTCGTGGGCGGAGCTCACGCGGAAGATCACCGGCCAGGTCGGCCAGGGGTTGGCCGCCGGTCGCTCGTCGGGCGGCCGCTGCATGATCTCGAACTGCTGGACGCTCGCCGCTCCCTGCCGGTGCGCGGTGCCGAGGCAGTCGGCACCGGTGTCACCGCCGCCGATGATCACCACGTGCTTGCCCGCGGCCGAGATCGGCACCCCCTCCGCCGCGATGTCGCCCTCCTGCACGCGGTTCGCCCATGGCAGGTACTCCATCGCCTGGTGCACGCCGGCCAGGTCGCGACCAGGGATCGGGAGGTCCCTCGCGGTGGTCGATCCGGTTGCGAGCACGATGGCGTCGTGCGCCGCGCGCAGCCGGTCGACGGTGATGTCCCGGCCGACGTCGACACCGGTGCGGAACTCGGTGCCCTCGGCACGCATCTGCGCGAGACGCCGCTCGATGACCCGCTTCTCCATCTTGAACTCGGGGATCCCGTAGCGGAGCAGGCCACCGATGCGGTCGGCGCGCTCGTAGACCACGACCTGGTGACCGGCGCGCGTGAGCTGCTGGGCGGCGGCGAGGCCGGCGGGCCCGGACCCGATCACCGCGACCTTCTTGTCGGTGAAGCGGCTGGCGCGGATGGGGACGAGCCACTTCTCGGCCCAGGCGCGCTCGACGATCTCGACCTCGATCTGCTTGATCGTCACCGGGTCCTGGTTGATGCCGAGGACGCAGGCCGCCTCGCAGGGCGCCGGGCACAGCCTGCCGGTGAACTCCGGGAAGTTGTTCGTGGCGTGGAGCCGGTCCATCGCGTCGCGCCAGCGATCCCGGTACACGAGGTCGTTCCAGTCCGGGATGATGTTGCCGAGCGGACAGCCGTTGTTGCAGAACGGGATGCCGCAGTCCATGCACCGGCTCGCCTGGACCATGAGGCGGTCCGGCGCGAAGTCCTCGTAGACCTCCTTCCAGTCCCGTAGCCGGACCGGGACCGGTCGGCGCGTCGGGACCTCCCGTCGGTGCTTCAGGAACCCCTTGATGTCACCCATTGCTCGAACCCGTCTCTCTCGTGCGCCCTCGCGCAGCGCGTCCCAACCTCGTCGGTCCCGTCCCGGCCCTGCTCATGCCGTGCGGCTCGCCGCCATGATCTCCTCCACCACGTCGAGCCCCTGAGCCTCCGCCCTGGCAGTGGCGTCGAGCACCCGCTGGTAGTCGTTCGGCATCACCTTTCGGAAGCATTCGACCGCAGCGTCCCAGTCGTCGAGGACGGCCGCTGCGAGCGTCGAATCGGTCTCCGCGCAGTGGCGACGCACCATCTGCTCGAGCTCGGAGCGATCCGCGTCGTCGAGCGGGACCAGGCTGACCATCTCGTAGTTGACCCGTCCGGCGAAGGTCTCCTCCGGGTCGTAGACGAAGGCGACGCCACCGGACATCCCGGCTCCGAAGTTGCGCCCCGTGGGGCCCAGCACCACGACACGGCCCCCGGTCATGTACTCGCAGGCGTGGTCGCCCACACCCTCCACGACAGCGACTGCGCCCGAGTTGCGGACGCAGAAGCGCTCGCCGACGACGCCACGGATGAGCGCCTCGCCCCCTGTGGCGCCGTAGAGGATCACGTTGCCGGCGACCACGCTGTCCTCGGCGACGAACTCGGCGTGGGTCGTGCTCGGCGGTCGGACCACGATGCGGCCTCCGGAGAGCCCCTTGCCCACGTAGTCGTTGGCGTCGCCCCACAGCCGCAGGGTGATCCCGGCGGGCAGGAACGCCCCGAAGCTGTTGCCGGCCGATCCGTCGAGCTCGACGACGATCGTGTCCTCGGCCAGTCCGGCGCCACCGTGGCGACGGGTGACCTCGTGACCGAGCATGGTGCCGACGGTCCGGTTGACGTTCTTGATCGGCATGCGCAGGTGCACCGGAGTGCCGTGGTCCAGCGCGGAGGCCGACTCGGCGATGAGCGTCCGGTCCAGCGCCCGCTCCAAGCCGTGGTCCTGCGCACGGGTGTGGTGGAGGTGGTCGCTCGGCCAGGGATCGACGACGTGCAGCACCGGCGAGAGGTCGAGCCCCTGCGCCTTCCAGTGACGCACCGCGTCGGACACGTCGAGCAGCTCTGCGTGGCCGACTGCCTCCTCGAGGGTCCGGAACCCGAGCTCGGCGAGCAGCTCGCGGACCTCCTCGGCGATGTAGGTCATGAAGTTCTCGACGAACTCCGGCTTGCCGTTGAAGCGCTCCCGCAGCACGGGGTTCTGGGTGGCGATGCCGACCGGACAGGTGTCCAGGTGGCAGACGCGCATCATGATGCAGCCCGACACCACGAGCGGCGCGGTGGCGAACCCGAACTCCTCGGCACCGAGCAGGGCGCCGATGACGACATCACGACCGGTCTTCAGCTGGCCGTCGACCTGCACGACGATCCGGTCCCTCAGGCCGTTGAGGACGAGCGTC